>JASEEW010000202.1 GCA_030019485.1 Thermoplasmatales archaeon
CTTGACTTTTCAGGTGTTTCCATCACACCGTTACTGGCAACTGTTGGCATCGCAGGTATTGCAGTGGCATTTGCTTTGCAGGAAACACTTTCAAGCTTCTTCGCAGGACTCTACATAATGGCTGACAGGCCTGTGAGGGTTGGGGATTTTGTGAAACTTGAATCGGGCGAGGAGGGATATGTATCTGATATTGGCTGGAGAAGCACAAAGATAAGGGCATTATCAAATTACATAATAGTTATCCCAAACTCAAAACTCGCAAACTCTATTGTTACAAACTACTACCTGCCTGAGCAGGAAATGTCCTGCCTTGTTCAGGTTGGCGTAAGCTATGACTCCGATCTTGAAAAGGTTGAAAGGGTAACAATAGATGCTGCAAAAAAAGTTCTTGAATCTGTGAAAGGAGGAAAAAAAGATTTTGAGCCATTCATACGCTATCACACATTCTCAGATTTCAGCATAAACTTCTCAGTAATACTAAGAGTAAACGAGTTTGTTGACAAATACCTAATAATGCATGAGTTCATAAAGGCGCTGCATAAAAGATACAAAGAGGAAGGCATTGTGATACCTTATCCGATAAGAACTGTTTACATGAAGAAATGATATTGGCCCAAAGATAAAACAGCATTTATCTATTTGAAAAAATAATAAAATATACAGGAGGATTAATATGAAAATTCGAGCATGCATGAAGTGTGGGAGTAGAAACCTCCAAACGCCTACTCTGGAAGACGGGCGAATACCAGGTCGAATCGGTTCATTTGATGAACGGCTCTGCAACGATTGCAGACACTTAGGGGTGCCAATAATTTTTGATAATGAGCAAGCATATGAAGAATTCAAAAAGACTCGGCAATAACAGATTTTATATGCGCAGCAGCATTCCCTTCCATATGTTTGTAGTTATCATCAAATGGTATGATTTTGTTTGTCTCCATAATTATGTCTGATTTAACAGATGGGTCAGCGTTTTCGTTTATGGTGAGACCTGCTGTTGTATGTGGACAGAAAACAATACATAATCCAGATTTAATCTTAGATTTTTCCACAACATTCTGAACATCCTTTGTAACATCTATCATCTCAATCCTATTATGGGTTTTTACATCAATCTGGAACATAATAAACTATTATTTTATCAGTTAATTAATCTTATGCAATAAAAAAATAAAAAAAGAGAATGAATTGACTACCACTTTTCTTCGCCAGTTTCTTCACTCATCTCTCCGGAGCAGATGTGGTCATCCCTGCAGTATTTACAGACAAACTCACCGCATTTTTGGCATATGCTGCCTGTTTCATTACCACATTCTATGCATTCTCCCATTTTTATCACTCCCCTGTGGTTTTAATCCCCTCTACTTTTTTCTTTTTTTACTCTTCAGGTTTCGGCTCAGGCTGCTTTTTTTTCTTCTTATCCATTTTGCTCACCCCCTTCCTCTAAGCATTTGATTATCAGAGGACATGGATTTATGAACCTGGCGCTGGGCATGTTTACTAAACTCTGCAACATGGATTTATACGTGAAAGCCTACCACGAAAGGCTTCGGTTCCTCTGGAAAAGTCTTTGACTTTTCCAGGGATATTAGGAATTTGCAAGCAAATTCCGTAATATTTTAGGAAAAATGCCTTGCATTTTTCCGTAAAATGCAGAGTTTACACAATCCAGAGTGGAAAATCCTATTGGTATTATAAATATTTGTAGGCGTTGTCCGAAAAGGTAAAGAGGGAGTAATCCCATTTCCTACATGGGGTGGGAAGAATGACA
>JASEEW010000035.1 GCA_030019485.1 Thermoplasmatales archaeon
GTTTCTCCATCTTTTATCACCTTTCTGCATTCTCTGCCTGTGCTGGTATCATGCCAATAAGCATGCACAAAACAATTCCAATCACAATTCCCTCAATGCCTATCTTTCCTAATTTTCCTTTTCCTAACATTTCTCACCTAGTTTCCTATTCAAACTTTCTTTCAACATTTTCCTACCTCCATACAACTCATCATAATTCCTATGACCATAATCAGATTTCCTTGATTTTCTCCTCAAACTCTCTGCATTTTTCTCCCAAGGTTTTTAATGCGGCCCCCATTGCGCTTCTGGCAGTCATAGAGCCGTCTGTCTCAAACCTGAAAATAAACTTTGAATCATCACCTTTTACTTTTATGGCTCCTGACGGGCAAATTTCTTCACATGAGCTGCACAGACTGCATTTTTCAATATCTTTTATTTCCACTTTTTTACCCTTAAATGCAAGAATATTTTTCGGGCATGACTTCACACATCTACCACATCCATCGCATTTCTCAGTGTTAATTTTTATTTCAGGGTAATACTTGTATCCCACACCGGATACTGCCTGCCATTTCGCATGCTTTTTCCCGGTACCAAGCTGTGCAGTTGCGTATATCATCAGCGCCTGCCTGTCTGTTAGTTTCACTATAGGTATATTTTCATCCTTTATTTTGAATTTATCCTCCATGAGTTTTTCATCACCTGGAAGCCATCCTTTCACAACCTCTAAATCCCTGGAGTAAATAGTACAGGGTCCTGTTTTGTTTATCATATATTTGATTGTGCAGCTGGGACAGCCTACACCACCGCACTTGCATTTGTCCATGAAAGTAAACAAGTCTAAATCCGTTGGTATTGGCAGCATGCCGAGCCTGTGTGCAATGATTTCATCAAATAACGGTGAAATGCTCTCATAATCATTTCCTTCATGACGTATGGGTCCGAGATGAAACTCTACATCCTCAATAGCCATTTTTGGAACATCGTTAAGGAGTGTCCTCCTAAGCATGTTTACAAACGAGGGGGTGGAATCTTCAATCAGAAACCTCATTGAATCATCCTTCAGCTCCATGATTTTGATTTTCATACCCTTCTACCTCTTTTCCCGCCAGGCCTTTTTGTCCCGTCATGAGGGATTGGTGTTACATCCTCAATGCTTCCTATTTTAAGTCCTGTTCTTGTCAGTGCCCTGATGGCAGCCTGCGCACCAGGGCCTGGGGAGGTTGATCTGTTGCCGCCTGGCGCCCTTACCTTAACATTTATTGTGTCAAACCCTTTTTCCTTTACTGCATCCGCAACCCTTTCTGCTGCTTTCATTGCCGCATAAGGTGAAGCCTCATCTTTTGCTGCCTTAACAACCATTCCACCCGAGCATTTCGCAACTGTTTCTGCACCTGTAACATCTGTTACAGTGATGAGAATATTGTTGAAAGAAGCATATATGTGTGCAACACCCTTTTTACCCATGCTTCACCCCAGGGGTTTCAATTTTTGGTCTGACAGGATGGGCTTCATTATTGAGTGGTGATTTCTGGGAATAAGTGATTGAGGATTCCTCATCTTTTTTCACAAGGTGTCCCGGGACTACTACTCTCCGACCAGTTACTGCCGCATGCCCATGAACAATGAGCTGACGTGCCTGTTTTGGTGTTGAGGCAAGACCTTTCATGTAAAGCAATGTCTGAAATCTTCTGGAGAGTATAGCCTCTATGTCCAAAGCCAGAACATCATCCAATGCCGCGTTTTCCTGCACAACACCCAACCGTGTTAATTTCCCAATCAGCTGTTTTACCTCTTTTTCTGCCTGTTTGTCCCCTATCCTGAGTTTTGGGAAAAGAAGTCTTGCCTGTCTTCTAAAATTTCTCAGTAATGATCGGGCTTTCCATACCTCCCTTTTGTTTTTAAGACCATATTTTTTTATAAGCCCGTTTTCCTCCTTTATTCTGTCAGCCTGCCAGGGATGCGTTGGACTCTCATATTTTTTCCTGCTGAATTTTGGGTCACCCATAAATCATCACTTCTTCTTTTCCTCCTCTTTCCTTCCTCCTTTCTTTTCTTCTTCTTTCTTCTTTTTTGCTGCTTCCTTTAATGCCTTCTTTGTCACACCAACTGTTAATCCTGTTCTCCCATGCGTCCTTGTTCTCTGCCCTCTGACCCTCTGGCCTGTTTCATGCCTTATGCCCTTATAGCATCTGATTTTTTTCATCAGGTTTATATCTTCCCTGACACCCATGTCAACATCATGACCTATGAGATGGGCGTTTTCACCTGTTGATGGGTCGCACTGCCTGTTCAGCATCCATATCGGCACATATTTTGGAAGGTTTTTTATTATTTCGTTTAATCTTTCAACCTCTTCCTCGTTTAATGTTCCAATTTTTCTGCGTCTGTCAATATTTGCCCTGTCTGCTATGGCATCTGCTGCTCTGATGCCTATGCCTTTAACCTTGGTGAGTGCATACTCTACACTCCTGTTTCCATCCAGGTCAACCTCTGCGATTCTCACTATGTAGTTGAAGTCCTCTTTTTGTTTTGTTTCCGCCATATTCCACCTTAATGGTATTCGGTGTTTATATTAGTTTTGGTGAAAAACACCTGAGCATTCGGAACTAAAAAAACATCATCCTTGTATCTCATAATTCTTACTGTTTCTTTTGCTCTGAAATTTTTTGGTTTTATTAATGTGACTGTTTTGTATGTTTTCGGGTCCAGTATCTGAATTTCATTTTCAGAGCCTGATACCACAACAGCATCCTCTGTTGTGTTTGGCAGAATTTTTGCATTTTTTAGCTCATCATGCTTGAACAGCTTCTCAGCATGGTTTTCTAAATCAGCCCCTGTTATCATTGACTTTGACATTCCTTTTATCATAAGAACCCTTCCGTTAACGTAAACAAAATCACCTGTTCTATATTTTGGGAGTCTGACAGCAAATGTCACCCTGTAAACATCCTTTCCGTTTTTCCTCCCGACAAGTTTTGGTGACTCTGAATATTTTGCACAATATTTATCTGCAATGCTCTTTGCAATTTGCCTGCCCGCGCTCATGCTTCCTATGTATAAATCGATTCCTCCATGCATTTTCTCATAGTTTGATATGAATGTATCACATGCCTTGACCATCTGCTCTGCAACACTCAACACGGTGTTGATCTCCTCCTCATTTAGTTTTCTGTCCGAAGCCCTGACCTGAATTATCGCTTCATGGTATTTCCCAAGCATTTTAGAGCATTTTGGGCAGACAGCATTCTTTATTTTTACTTCTGCTTTATGTTCCTCCATGAAGCTGAGTCCGAAAATGACCCCTCTAACATTAACTGTCACCCCAGCATTTCTTTCATCTCTGTAGACTGGTTTAACATCAAGAACGCAGTCCTCTGCATCGTCATGATACTTAACCGCAGAGGAAACAGCATCTTTGATTATGTCCTTTGAATCAAGCCATTTTTTCTTCAGAAACAGAGAATTACAGCATGAGCAGGTGACAGCATCAATATCTGACGGCAGATTTGCTAACACTGTTTTTTTTCTGAAACAATTCTCACAAAGATTATTGTACAGTTTTCCTTCCCTGCCGCATTCAACACAGAACATGCTAGACCCTTACCATAACAGCATACGGAACTCCCTGAATCATGATAACATTTTCTTTGCTGATAAAACCTGCCTTTGTTGCAGCATCAACTGTTTTTTCACCGACAAGATTTGCAGATGTGGCATTTGCCATATGTTCAAGAAAGGTTTTTTCACTCACCTTTTTTCCATCATAAAAACTGCTGACTTCCAGACATAGTTCACCTTCGCTAAATTTTTTTCCAAGCAGTTCAGAATCACATGCTGCAACAAGTACGTCTTCCCCTTTACTAAACTCCGCAACATCAGATTTTAACGTAAAATCTCCTCTGAAAGACTTTCGGTTGCGGAGTTTACAGTACACCTTTACACTTATCATTTGTCACACCAAAGAGTATTTACCATCCCTACGCTCAAATATTCTTCCTTCCCTTTTAAGTTTTTCAATGGTTGATTCAGCCTTGGTCCTGTCTATTCCCTTATCCTTTGCCATGTCTATTATTTCATTATGCTCAGCTGCTCTGTCAGGACTTCTGGATGAAAGTTCCCTGATGATATCAACAATGCTTATGCTTCTCTCCCTCTGAGAATGCGTCATGCCTGTTGCAATAACATCAACATCAAGCCTGCCTGTTTCATAATCAAAATACGCCCTCCTCATGCTGTAGTCCATTATCCCTATTGCCCTATCAGCATCCTCCTTCATGATTTTATCACTCAGCCTCATCCTTGCACTTGCCTCTGATAATCGCACAAAAGCCTCAAGCTGCCTGGGTGTTATGGGAACCGGTGAGTTTTCAGCCTCACCCCCCCTTCTAAGACTCAGGTAGTAGTCCTTGATTGCTGTTTCTGCTTCTTTTGTCATAACAGGAAAAATATTTCTTTTTGAATACGCAATATATTTCCTGAGTGGCCCGGGGGGAATTTCAGGCTCAACAATCTTCATTGCCCGCTCTTCATCCTCAGCAGAATATTTTCCATTTTCTTTTTTCTCCCTGTACTTATCAATTTCACCTGCATAATGAAGTTTAAGTATGTGCTCGGCCATATCAGTATCCTTTTTTGTTTCAGGTTTATCAGAAATTGAAAATATAAGGTCAAACCTTGAAAGAAGCGCGGGAGGCATGTCTATCTGCTCGGCAATTGGTTTGTAATCATCAAACCTGCCAAACTTGGGGTTGGCTGCACCAAGCAATGCGCATCTTGAATGAAGCGTTGCAGTAATGCCTGCCTTTGCAACAGAGATGCACTGCTGCTCCATCGCCTCATGCATGGCACTCCTGTCCTGAGGGCTCATTTTGTCCATCTCATCAATTGCTGCAATACCCTTGTCTGCGAGAACAAGGGCGCCTGCCTCAAGCGTCCACCTGCCTTCACCAAACTCATCGCGCACAGCAGCCGCAGTAAGACCTGCTGCCGATGCTGATTTCCCTGATGCATAAATACCCCTGGGTGAAATCTGGGATATGTAACGTAAGAGCTGAGATTTTGCGGTGCCTGGGTCACCGACCATGAGAATGTGTATGTCCCCCCTGACCCTTGTTGAATCAGGCATAACCTTTGACACACCCCCAAACAACTGCAATGCTAAAGCCTTTTTCTCTGTCATCATTCCATGAATTGCCGGGGCAATGGATGAAACAATCTTCTGGTATATATTGGGGTCCTGACTTAACTTAATGATTTCCTCTTCTTCTTTCGGCGTGATGGATATTTCCTCAAACTCATGCTCCTCAATCTCAATAGAATTCACATCAAGAAAAATATCAAACATGGTTGATTTTATGCCTCTTTCCTTTTTCTGCCTGCTTCTTAATATACCATTCAGTATAACCCTGTCACCAGGTGAAAGCTTCCCTGTAATGTCATCCTCAGCATATGCAACAAGCCTCTGCGGCTGCGCCCCTCCCCTGAGCCCTTCAGGGCTTTCCTGAATCTCAAGTTTTTGCGTGTCAACAAACACAGAGCATTCCTTTGATTCAGAAGGCACTGTAAGCAGTTTGAATCTTGTTGATGCAACTGTTTTACCGCATCCTCCCTGGTCCTTGTAGCACTCCAGAGGCTCCTTTGCCACCATGTCTTCCTGGATAACCTTTATGATTGCCCCGCATCTAACACATTGATAAGCTGCTTCTTTCAGCCTTGGTCTCACCTCTGTTGCCTTCCTGACAAGCCCTTCCGCTGCTATGAACTTTCCAAGATGCTCAGAGCGCAAATCTCTTATGTCTATCCCTGAAACAGCTTTTGGGAGATTTGTGATTCTGGCATGGGCATCAAAGCCTGTGATTTCCTTCAGTGCCTTTTCACCTGCATACAGTGCATTGTTCGGCTGCAGGAGCAGAAACTCCCCTAGTCCTGGCTCCTCAGATGAGATTGTATCATAGGTGACAAAGATGCTTTTTTTCCCTGGGTAATCGCGCTCAACATCGGCAATCTCCCCTTTGTAATGACCAAAAATTCTTTCCCATATGCCTTTCATTGTTTCAACAGTAAAGTCCATGGAGTATTGCAATGATATATGTTAATAAAAAGATATCGTAAAGACAGAGGGTTGATTATTCAACTTCTATCCCGTAAACCTTTTCAGGGTTTTCCTTATGGATTTTTAGTATATCTTCCCCTGTGAAAATGCCTTTTTCAAAGAAAAGTTTTGTTACCCTTGGAACTGTTTTTGGTCCTAGAACCGCGCCTGGTCTTTTAAGGTCATCCATGTAGTCTGTCTCCATCATGAAACGAGAACTGATACTTATTGCTTCTTTTACCGCATCCTTTCCAGCAAGGATGGAAGGGAAAATCCCGAAATTGTCCTCCAATTTGACTAATGGCGGTGAATAATGTTTAATTATTTTTTCCCTTTTTAAACCAATCCTGTCTGCCATTTCTGCTATTTCCCTGAATGTTTCCTTTGTCGCAGTTTCTGTGTGGAGTATAACAGGGCATCCGGTATCCTTTGCAACTGCCATGCCGTATTCCATTATTTCATTTGATGCAGACCAGACATCATCTGGAACATCATAATGGGGTCTTCCAATCTCACCAACAGCAACAGACTTTTTTTCTGCAACATATTTTCCTGCGGTTTCAATTCTTTTTTTCATTTTTTCAACAGATTCGGCTAAGGAAAGTTTTTCCAAAAGCCTTGTTAATTCTGCCGGATGAGGCCCTAAGGCAACAAAAACCTTCACATTTGTTTCCTTTCTAACATTTTCTGCAAGTTTCAGGGTTGTTTCATAATCAGTGAATGATTTGTGAACAAGCATAACATGTGTTCCGCCTGCCAACTCAAAATCCTTTACAGCCTTCAGACATAAGCCAGCAAAATCAAGATGAAAATGGTTGTCAAATATTATCATTTGAGCCACAGGGTTCACAAAAGACCTGAAGCTTTCAGCTCCTCTGTGATTTTATCCACTGCTATCTCAACATCTTTTGCTTTTTTTGCGCCTGTGCACACAAGTTTACCGGAGCCGAACAGCAGCACAACAACCTTTGGCTTGCTAACCCTGTATACCAGTCCCGGGAACTGCTCAGGCTCATACTCAACCTTTTCCAAACCAAGACTTATTGCAATAGCATTCAAATTAAGTTCTGCGTTCAAATCAGAGGAAGCAACAATGTTCTGAACAACAATCCTGGGTTTTTTTGCTACCTTAACACCTGCCTTGCCCATGTTCTTTGTTATTAACTCTATAGCAGTCTTTACGTCCTTTAAACTTTTTGCACCTGTACAGACAATTTTCCCGGACCTGAAAAGAAGCATGGCAGTTTTCGGCTCCTTTAACTTATAAACAAGCCCTGGAAAATGCTTTGGTTTGTATTCTGCCCCATCCACTGATGCGGCAATCCTCCCTAAATCCAGCTCCTTATTAAACGATGTTGATGCCACAATGTTCTCTATTTTAATCTTTGCCATATACGTAGTATTTATATACCCCTTTATAAAACTTTCTGTTCTACCTGAGCGTCTTCCTCAACATCAAAACTATTACAGCCCCTGTTAGTAGCATCATCAGGAGAACATAAAAAACAAGATAGTTAGCAGGTTGTTCCTTTTTTATTTTCAAAATATATATTTCACTCTGACAGGTGTTTCCTGACAAATCAGTTGCGTTTATATAAACTTCCACATCTCTATCAAATGCACCAAGATACGCCCTGTATCCGTCACCAGTAGGTATCATGTTTTTACTTCTCCATCCTGAGCCATTGTTATAGAAAAGAACAACATTTTCTACAATGTTGTTGTCCTCTGCATTGCATTCCACCCATACCTCATCATACGGTATGATTTCACTGATTTGCTTACCATTGGATGTAAATCGCACATCACCGATAATTGGTTTCTCATTATCAGAATAGTTTATAATGACCCTGGTATTGTTGTATTCTATCATCTCATTAATGGTTAATTTTATGTAACCTTCTTCTATGGATGCAGAGTAATCAATGTCTTCACCATTAACCGAAACACCTGTAACTGTCACATTGCTTTCAAGAAATATCTCAGTATAATTTACAAATGCGGGTTCATAGCTTCCAAAATTCACAACTATCGCAACAGGGGTTATGGACATGTTCAGAAAATATACCGGGAGCGTGACCCACGATTGGAATCTGTTTATTCCTTTGGAAATGTTTATGGACAGGAAAAAATACTTCCCGGTCATTGAATCAAAGTAAAGCCCCATTATCTCATTTTCCTTGACGCAGAAAGCATCCCCATAGGATGCATTGCAGAAAGAAATCTTGCTTAGAGCATCAAACACTGTCTTGTTGCTCATATTCATGCTGGCATTTATCGTAAAGTTTGACACACAGTAGCAGCTGCTGGAAACAGATGGGTTTGCAGAACTCGCATACACTGATTTTGGCAGCACAATACTGACCCCTGAATAAGAATTCTCAAGACTTATGCTTATTTGGGTTTCAAATGCCATTACCGTCAAAGCATTTGGTTCAAATGTTTTATTGATATTGGTGAACCCATCAGTAAATCCGCCGTTGTTGAAATCCCAGAAAAGCAGCATGGCATCAGAAATCGTTAATGCTTTTTCTTTGTAACTACTGTTGCCAGTAATATCTGCGGTTTTCATTAATGCTATGTATGACCATATTTGATCAAGCATCGTGGTGTTGTAATCTGATGTAAAAATGCCTGTTTCGTTTTTCTCAACAAAAGGTGCAACACCAATAAATGTGCCATAAAAGGTGATATTCATATTGAATAAAAACTGGGCTGTTCTCTCAGAAAAGTTTTTGAACGACTCATCTTCTGTAACCTCATACGCCTCTGCTGTCGCAAATGTCATCATTGCATTGTCAATGGCATAGTATCTCCCACTATTATTGTAACCCTCATCAAGATATTCGTAAATTGTTGCGTTTAGTGTGGACAAAGCAATCTGTTTGCATGAATCATTCCCGTATTTAAGCAGGGCGAATGATGCTATTGCCTGTGTTTTAATATCAACACTGTTATTGTTTGAAGATATTTTGAAAAAAGTGTTGCTCCGCATTAAAACAATCTTTTTAGAAAGATTTTCTGCCCTCTCAAAATATTTTAAATTATCAGTGGCAGCATATAGTTCCAGATTTGCGAGCAACGCATAACTGTTACCCAAAACATATTTTGTGTCGTCAGAAAGATTATAGGAATACAAATCTAAATCATCATAAAAATTTTCTTCAGAATAATTCCAGATATCCTCAGCATAATTTAGATAATCCCTATTTTTTGTTGCATTATACCTGTTGAGTAAAGCGATTATTCCAAGAAACTGGTCAGATGAGAAAACAATGTCCGTGTTATTTGTGTGCGTAAAATACTCTTCTTCAAAAAAGTTCTCCATAATGTAATCCGCGGTAGGAATGTCAATAGATAATGCCTCATCAAGGCAGCTTATGCCCAGAACATTAGAATTGGATGAGGCTGATGATAGGGCCGGCATTACAAACACGGTCAGGAGCACAAGACACAATAATTTCCTCATCAGAATAGGGAATATTCTTTGTCTTATTTAGTTTTTGAGGAAAAATTTATTAATAGCTAATCTCCATAATAATATTAGTATGAAAAAAGCAGTTTCTCTCCTTGTAGTATTATTGTTAGTCATTATGTTGATACCGTCAGCAAATAGTTTTAATTCTTCAGCACCTCAAATTTTTTCATCGGTTTTTGAGCAAAAGCAACCCTTAACATCAACTCCAGTTATGCTTTACGATAGAACCGCAACAGTTGCTTATGCAGATCTTTATTGGGAAACTTATAATCCAGACTATGGAAACTATGCGGGGGTAGGTGGTGATTGTGCCAACTTTGTATCTCAGTGTTTAATTACCGGGGGCATAAGTTTGTGGAGAGGCTCTGACGGAAACGGTTATGGACTGAAACTGTATGCAAATCAAAGTGGAACATTAATCAACTGCGATCATCTTGCAGCAAACCTTAATACCTATCAACGAACTTTTTATTCATTTATAGAGAACTGCACGGCAGGCGGGGATCTATACAGACACGCAGTAATTGTTGTAGAAGGAAACGGTAGCGGTTGTAAAGTAAATGCCCACTCATCAAGCCATCTACTTGTAGAATCCTTACCGAAAAACTTTCGGTTCCTCTGGAAAAGCCTTTGACTTTTCCTAAGATATTAGGAATTTGCAAGCAAATTCCGTAATATTTTAGGAAAAATGCCTTGCATTTTTCCGTAAAATGCTGAGTTTACTAATACCTTATCTCAAAACCATCGAAACCCTCAGCATCCTCATATTTAACATCGACATGGGTAACTCTCGCTGCCCTTATATTTTTTGAACACCAGTCAATGATTTCTTTAACCCTGCTTTCATTTCCTTCAAAAACTGCCTCGACAGAACCATCCGGCATGTTTCTCACGTAACCATTAACTCCCATTTCTATGGCTTTCCTTTCTGTGTTTGACCTGAAGAAAACACCCTGAACCCTTCCGTAAAACCTCACCCTTGCCTGAACCATGTCTCTGGAATAAGATTATGATAAATTAAAACTATCCCCCTAGTAGTAGTTAGTAGCCAGGGGTTGCTACGGAATTTGCATAAGCAAATTCCTAGCGTCCTTGGAAAAAACAGATGTTTTTTCCAAGGGATAGGGATTAGGGGCGGACAAGGAGTTAGTAGTCAGGGTTTAGGGGTTAGGGGAAAAGTATCGTTCCCTAGCCCCTAACTACTATCTCCTAACTACTTGTCCTGCAATAATCCTTTTATAGTTTGAAACCAATACTGTTTCTTAGTAGTGGAGGAATAACTATGGCAATGACGATAGGAGAATCCCTTAAGCAAGGGGTTATGAAGGAAAAAAATCAACCAGATGTAGAACTAATGAAGGCAGATAAAGAGCTTGAGGAACTTTTAGCAGCACTTAAGGTGAATGTTAAGGTTGCAGGATGTGGTGGGAGCGGATGCAACACCATAACAAGGATTGTGCAGGAAGGTATTGTTGGTGCAGACCTTATAGCAATGAACACTGATGCACAGCATCTGCTGAAAAATGTTAGGTCACCAAAAAAGGTTCTTCTCGGAAAACACAGCACAAGAGGATTAGGAGCAGGTGCAATACCCATCGTTGGTGAAAGCGCAGCCCTTGAAGCTGAGGATGAAATCAAAAGGGTGCTTTCAGGCGCGCACATAGCGTTTCTCACATGCGGGCTTGGCGGTGGAACAGGGACAGGCGGACTGCCAATTGTTTCAAAAATCACAAAAGACCTCAATTCGCTAACAATTGCTGTTGTCACATTACCATTCAAAGCAGAAGGAATTGCCAGGATGAAAAATGCTTTAATGGGGCTTGAAAGACTGAAGGATATTGCTGACACAGTCATTGTAATACCAAATGATAAACTGTTAGAACTTGTACCTAGGATGCCTCTGAATGCTGCGTTCAGGTTCGCAGATGAAATATTGATGAGGTCTATAAAAAGTATAACTGAGATGATGACAAAACCGGGACTCATTAACGTTGATTATGCTGATTTAAAAACCATAATGAAAAACGGTGGTGTGGCAATGATAGGTCTTGGTGAAAGTGATTCTGAGGACAGGGCAACAAAAGCAATACAGCAGGCGCTTGCATCACCACTGCTTGATGTGGATATAACAAATGCATCAGGTGCACTGATAAATGTTTCAGGCGGGCCCGATATGACCATTGCGGAGGCACAGCAGGTTGTTGAAGAGGTGCATAAAAAAATAAACCCTGAAGCAACAATTATCTGGGGTGCGAGCATTGACCCTGCGCTGGAACACACAATTAGGGTGATGATTGTATGCACCGGCGTTAGTTCTGAGCAGATATTCGGGAGAGCGGAAAGGGCTGTTGCACTAGACAGGGCAAGTACATACGGTGTAGACGTAGTGAGATAAAATGGAAATACTAAAGAAGACGTTGAATGTTCAGGACATAGTTGAGGAAAAAACAAAAAGATTTGGCAGAGGAAAGTACGGCAGAGTACTAAAAATGGCTAGGAAACCAAAAGGCGATGAATATACAAAAATACTGCAGATTACAGGTGCAGGCATTATAATTATTGGCGGACTTGGTTTTTTAATTTACTGGCTCTGGAACAACCTTTATTCCTCCATTATTGCATTCATTGAAACGTAAAGAGGGGAGAGTGAAAATATGGAGTCATCAATTTTTGTTGTAAAGACATCAATAGGACATGAGAAGGATGTGGCAGATGCCATTTATAATAAGGCAAAAAAAAACGAAGATGTTTTTGCAATATTGTTTCCAACAAGACTGAGAGGCTACCTCTTTGTGGAAAGCAGTGGTGAGCAGGAGCTTCAAAGAATAATAAAAGGCATTACACATGTGAGAGGACTAATAAAGGGAACAACCCCAATCAATGAAATACAGCATTTCTTCACACCAAAACCAGTGGTTTCCCACATGAGTGAGGGTGATATTGTTGAGATTGTTGCAGGACCATTCAAAGGTGAAAAAGCCAGGCTTCAAACTATTGATGAAAACAAAGAGGAAATAACCATTGAGCTGTTTGAAGCGATGGTTCCCATACCAATCACAATAAGAGCAGATCATGTAAGGGTGGTGGAAAAGAAATGACAGAAACAGTGGAGGCATTGGTGGAAGGAGGCAAGGCAACGCCTGGACCGCCACTTGGTCCTGCGCTTGGACCGCTTGGTGTGAACATACCAAAAATCATTCAGGAAATCAATGGGAAAACAAAACATTTTGAGGGGATGAAAGTACCTGTAAAAATCACAGTTGACCCTAAGACAAAAGCATTTGAAATCTCCATAGGGACACCGCCAGCATCTGCATTGATACTGAAGGAAATAGGTGCTGAGAAAGGCTCAGGGAAATCAAAGGAGGCGAAGGCAGGGAATTTAACCATCCAGCAGGTAAAAAAAATTGTTGAAATGAAAAAAGACTCTCTACTTGGTATTAATACCAAAAATATGGCAAAGGAGGTTGTTGGCACATGTGTTTCTGTTGGGGTTACCGTTGAAGGTAAAGAACCAAAAGAAATTCTGAAAGAAATTGATGAAGGGAAACATGATGAAGTTTTGAAAGGGTAAACTCTGCATTTTACGGAAAAATGCAAGGCATTTTTCCTAACATATTACGGAATTT
>JASEEW010000203.1 GCA_030019485.1 Thermoplasmatales archaeon
TATTCCCAATCATCCCTCGATTTTTCGGGCTTAATTGTACCTCGTATGATTCCACTAAAGTAAAACACCCTACTATTCTACACCACCGGTGTAAGTTGTAAGTGGTAAGGTGTAAGTGAACCGTGCTTGTTCCTTAAACCTTAAACCTTACACCTTAAACCTTAATATGCTTAAACATCATAAACATTTGATGATTGTCGCATTAACAGGCACACCAGGTACAGGAAAAACCTCTGTTTCAAAGATTTTAAGGAAGAAACATATTATCATGGATTTGAATAAAATTATCCAACAACATACTTTTATCTCTGGTTATGATAGGGAAAGAAGATGCAGGATTGCTGACATGAAAAAACTGGATAATTACATAAAAAAGCAGAACAAAGGAAAAACACTCATCGTTGAAGGGCATCTTGCGCACCTCCTCTCTGTTGACATGGTTATTGTGCTTAGATGCTCTCCAAAAACACTGGGGGAAAGGCTGAAAAAGAAAAAATATCCTAAAAAAAAGATTATGGAAAATGTTGAGGCAGAAGCCCTTGATGTCATAATTGTTGAATCACTGGAAAACCACAAAAAGGTTTATGAGATAGACACAACAAACATTAGCAAGGAAAAGGTTGCTGAGAAAGTAGAGGAAATATTAAGCGGTAGATTTAAGAATTACAAAGTCGGTAATATTGACTGGTCGGAGGAGATATTAACATGGTACTAACCCCTGATTTGGAGGATGTCTAATGGTACTGGATGGGTATAGAAACATTGGGGAGAAAATATTTAATCCCTTAGCAAAAAAAATGATAAACATTAATCCAAACATTTTATCAGTGTTCGCGCTTCTTTTTGCTTTCCTATCAGGATACACATTTTATTTAACAAGATTTAATTTATCTCTGCTTTTAATTGCCTCACTCTTTATTTTCATTAACGCATTCCTTGATGCTTTGGATGGAAGCATTGCAAAAATATCTGGAAAAGCATCAAAAAAAGGAGATTTTCTAGATCATGTTCTTGACAGGTACGCTGATGTTTTTATTCTCGGAGGCATAATGTTTTCCCCGTACTGCAGCAATATTATTGGCTTGCTTGCAATAGTTGGCGTGCTTCTTGCAAGTTATCTTGGAACGCAGGCTCAGGCTGTAGGCGCTGGTAGAATCTATTCAGGTGTTCTTGGAAGGGCTGACAGGCTTGTTATCCTTATTGCTTTGCCTTTAATCCAGTATCTGCTTATAAATCAGGGAATAATTCTTATTTGGAAATTTACTTTTATTGAATGGGTTATGCTTTATTTTGCTTTTGCAGGGCAGATTACTGTTGTACAGAGGTTTTTTGGAGCCTGGAAAATGCTGAAAGCAAATGGATGAACTATGTATAAGACCCATTGCTCCCGACAATGCTCCTCTCAAAAATTAGGGAAATATTCCTCTAATCATTAATGCGTCTGCTACTCTCTTCACAGCTAACATATAAGCTGCAGTCCTCATATCCACAGCGTGTTTTTGCCCCATCTCTAATACTTGAATTGCAACCGTAGCATTGTCGATTCTATATCCACTTTTTTCATCACCATCTGCAATATCAATCTCTTCTTCTTTAACTTTTCCTTGCCATTCCTCCGGTGTCTTTTCCTGTAATTATTTCCTCTTTTAAATAGTTACCTATTTTCATGTTTTGTGCGTGTTGGAAAAAGGCATAAATGACCATTTGCGAAACTGAACGGTTATTTTAAA
>JASEEW010000036.1 GCA_030019485.1 Thermoplasmatales archaeon
AAAATATTTAGAAGATAAGAAATTTCTGAAAAAAACATCAAAAACAGGATACACTATTCAATTCTCGGACAACGCCTGTCACCTGTAACATAAATCATGTAGCCAACACCAGATTCTATGCTGAAATTACTGATATCAGAACCAGCAGGATGTGCAACAAACCTTCCTAATGTTGTGTTCCAGTATGCTATTGCTGTGCAGTTTTCACCAATAATGTTTACCAGCTCCTCTGCATTACTGATTGTAGCATTATCTACTGTTATTGTAACAAGATTCCAGCCAGCTGTTAGATTAAGCCAATAGGGTTCAACTGTAAACGACCAGGAATATGGCTCACCAGTGTTTCCTGCCTTATCTTTGTATGCCGAGACCTGCATTGTAACAGATTCACTGCAGTTCCAATTGTTATGAGACCAGGTTGCTGTATCATTTGTAACTGCGGTATCACTCCAGCCTATGAATGTCCAGCCACTAGGATCAAAACCAGCTGTTTGGCTCAAAGTAGGCGTAACACTAATGTTCATACTCTCATTAAACACAACAACAACATTTTGATTAAATGGGACATTTGTAGCAGAACTTGCAGGCGTTGTAGAATCAACTGTTGGTGGTGTTATGTCCAGTGTTAGTCCATAGCTTTCTGCTGGTGTACCGCTTGTTGGTGGTGTCTCTGTAGAGCCACCGCCCCATGCAATCGCTATCCAACCATAGGTTCCATCACCTGATGTAATAGTGTATGATTCTAAGCCATTTACAGTTGTATCGTTAACTGCGGAAACCCATGTAACATTACCATCTTTTGAATAATATATCTCAACAGATGTTGGCGAGCCTGTGTAATCATAGATAAGTGTAACACCTGTATTGTTTGTTAACCCTGTAGGACCAGTTGCAATAGCAGTTGCACCTGCAGGTCCAAGTGTCTGAGCTGTTGAAACATATGCTTTACCATTATCATTTATGCCATAGTATGCTGAGCCTGTAATTGTATCATCCCTTGAGCCTGTTATATTACCAGATGAAACAGAGAAACCAAAATTGTCATTTAATGTTTCGCCGTATGTTATGTTGTCAGATGCGCCTGCATTTATCTCTTTCGGCATTGAATTCCTTCCATAAAATGTGTAAACAGCACCAGCATTGGATGCAGTGTTATCATTGTAGGGTGCGCCAGCAACAAAATCATTAATCCCATCATTATTCACATCACCAGCAGAGCAAACAGAGTAACCAAAACTATCACCTGTGTTTTCACCTGTTATTGCTATATCTGCAGGATACCTGAGTGTGATTTCAATTTTTGGTCTCTGGGTATAATCACTGGTATAGTCATCCGCCCTAAACCATTTATCATTGCTGGTTGCGCTTCCCTCAACAGCATCTGTTCCTCTGAGCATTATCCCATAGTTTGGGTATGTTCCATTAACCCATTTTTTTGTGAGTTGGGTTATATCCCATGTGCACCATCTTGCAGTTTTATCAGGTATTGTTATGATGTCCTCTACTGAAGAATCAAAGTCTCCTCCGGGGGTTGTCCAGGCATTTGTACCATCATAGCTGTTCCATGTGACCTTTGTTTCATCCCACATCTGTATTACCCTATGAGCTTCTACGTCTATAGAACCTTCGCTGCCTGAATACTCGTAAACACTTACTGCTGACTTGATAATTACCGCATCCTTTGATATATCTGAAAGTTCGAACTGCAGAAGTATTCTTTCTTTACCTGATGGTGCAGCACCAGAGTAATATCCAAGCCACATGTTGTTTGTTCCATAGTTTGTGTTAGAATCAACTGTGATTATGGATGTTGCTTTCCCAATATAATGATCCTCGCTTGTGTCACCAAGCTGCTGCGTGATTGTGAGTGTATCACTGCCAAGTAAACTTAAACTTCCATAGTGAACATAAGCCCTGCCCTTGCTGTTATCATACCCTGGTGCGCCTACAATAATATCATGGATTCCATCATTGTTTATATCGCCAATGTCAGAAACAGAAAATCCAAAGTTGTTGTTAGAGGCTTCACCAGTTCTTGTGCAATAGGTATCAAAGTTGAGTGAAATATCATCGACTCGAAGTGTTAAAGTAAACGTGTCTGCCTTAGTCGGGTTGTCAACTTCAAATTCGATTCTAAGTTTGTATGAAGTTCCAGCTGATAATGTGGATACAGCAACGGAACCTTCATACCATGCGAGCACAGAAGCGGATGAGGAACCTGAAGATGCGTAGCATGTTGCGACGGTTGAACTATCCGCAGCATTCATTATCAGATATTTAACATAATAGCTCCCTGTGAATGTACCTGTCTTTTCAACAGACCATGCAAACTTCCATGCGATAGATGCATAAGTTCCGGTGGGTGCACAGAAATCCTGCGTAAGTCTGCCCATTACATCTAAATTACCAACGGCGGGCTGGGTGGTGGAGGAATCTGCGCAGACCATTTTTTCGCATCCCGGACCGCTACCACCCAACAAAGTATTGCCAGTGGAACTATCAAAGCTGAGTGTCATCGTTGTATATGAGGTCGTACCGGAGGTGCTCTCAGTCCACCCTACATTATTTGCAGTAAGAGCGCCGTTTTTCACAGTATTTATGCAGCCACCCTTATTTCCAAAATACACATAACTCTTTCCTCTACTGCCGTCAAATCCCGGAGCTCCAATTATCACATCATTATAACCATCGTTATTTATGTCACCAGCAGATGAAACAGAAAAACCAAATCTGTTATTATCGTTTTCGCCTGTAAATGTATAATCTGCTATGTTGTCCATTGCTGCATCCCCGCAGTATATGTATGCTCTCCCTTTATCATTTCCATACCCATATGCTCCAACAACTACATCATCATAGTTATCATTATTCACATCACCAGCACCACTTATGCTTGAGCCGAATTTATCGCCTGCACCTTCACCAGTCAACGTTATTGTTGATGCTACACTTGTTATTCTGTTTCCTGTTGCGCTACCCCAGTCAGTATTGCTTCTCCCTTTCATTACATAAGCCTTTCCATTCCCATTATCAGGCTCGCCAACAATAATGTCATTATAAACATCACCATTTACATTACCAGCATTACCTACACTCCAACCAAAATGTACATTGTTTGCAGCGCTACCATAAATTGTTACATCAGCATTTGCAGCATTCAAATCATTTGGATTCCAAGATGCTTTTCCAAAGAATATGTAAACAGCACCGCAGTCAGTGTTGGTATAATCCACATATGGTGCTCCAACAATAATATCATCTTTCCCGTCATTGTTTATATCCTCAGATGTTATATTCCAACCAAATCTGTCATTGTCTGCAGTACCTGTACCAGATGTTACATCATTTAATGCCTCTGGTGTTTTCTTTATCTTAAAATCATTATCACTGCTGTCGCTACCTGTTAAACCATCTGTATCTGTCACAGTAACCCTAACCTTAACAGTGTCTGATGCTGTGCTTGGAACACTCCATGCTTCTACACCATCATTTGATTTTGAGTATGTTCCACCGTTGATTGCAGTCCATGTTGTATGTGATGGGTCTGTGGAATACTCTATGGTTATTGGGCTTGCACCCAAAGTTTGGACATCGCCAGCATTCCATTTTATATCATAACTGCTTCCTGCTATCAGATGCTCATCGCCATTCGGTGATATTACATTAGCGTATGGCGGGCATTTACCTACACCAATAACATATCTATGTACTTCAGAGTTACCGAAGCTGTCACCCATGTAATCCCTCGCATACTGAAACTCTTTTGCATTGTCAACCATAACATAAATATAATCGCCTGCTGTCACAGCAAAACTTAGTATCCTGTCATTACCCCAGCTGTCATATGTGTATCCTGTTTTAAGACCGTTGGCTGTTGCATAATTAGCACCAGAGCATACGCATATGTTCTTCCTAACATAAAGCTGAGCATATTCTCTGCCTTCAACAAAACCAAGATCCAGTGCTGTCATTCCTGCTGGTATGTGTATTCTGAAGAAGTCCCTGTCTCCCATTGCAAGCCAGTTTGTATAGTAATCATAGTCTGTTGCAGACGATAATTCAAATGTTGGTAAATCATTTTCTGTGCATGTGAGCGCAGAATTCATATTAATACTTCCCCATCCTGCTACCGCTGATGGGTCATTACCAACTCCTTTCCATCTCCAAACATAATTCTCTGTTGCAATAGCAGTATATGGCTCTGTGTCAAGAACATATGCATGCCAGTACATGTTTTTCTCAGTATCAATCTCACCTTCACCATTGCTGTTCTGTGTACCAGATGTGGATGTGTCAGATGGATAAAACATTATCCATTTACTTTCTGTAGGAGACATTGTAAGGTCTGGCTCATCAATCCATGCCTCACCAGTTGTATCAAAATCACCCCATTCCCATACATGGCTGTGTGCTGTGCTTCCATCACCCATTGTTATTGGTCTTGATGGTATGCCCATTGCTCTAATCAATGCTGATACCAAGTTTCCATGGTTTATACAGTTTGTTGCCCAGATCATATTACCCGGTAAGGTATGACCTGTCTGCAAGGCAACCATTTTTGCCTCTGAAACAGTAAGGGCAGCAACAGATTTACTGTTCGCATCTGTTCCAGCATTCAGCATTGTTGTCGTATCTGGATATGTGGTAGCACCTTTCCAATGCAGCCTTGCATTAACCAATCTGTACACATTCACAGAAGCATTGAACTGTGTTGTTGTGGAACTCCCCATACATGAGCATATAATTTCTGTCATTCTTTCCTCAAAGCAATGATAGTGGGTTATACTAGGATCAGGGTCACCTAAACCATAATCACAGGGATATTTGCCAGATTCAGCTGTTTCTGTGTATGCCCATGATGCAAACTCGTTGTCCGTCATCCCGGACGGTGTTTTAGTTAAATACACATCAAAAATAACATACAATGTACAGTAGTTTTCACCCATGTATATCTGATAATCGCCAACAGGTGCGTCAGATGGTATTGTGAGATTCCATTTTGTTGTTTCCCAGTATGTAGGATTCCAGTTTGTTATCGTTAGCCTGCTTCTTCCAGGGTCTGCTGGTCCTTTAACAATGATTTTTGTAGATATGTCAGCGCCAGTGCCTGTTACTGTGAATGTTTTTCCTCTTCTAACAACACCTGCATTTTTAACTGTGTTTAGGTCATTGTATTGGGTGCCCTGCCAGTTAGAGTAGCCTCCAGACCAGCAGGAGTAATGCGCTGTTTTATAACTGGAGTCGTATACAATTTTCACATCACTAACAGGTGATTTTGTAATACCCCTAGTCAGGGATGTTGTATTGTTTGATGCATTGTTTTTGACAGAGTTTTCTTGGATGCTGGAAAATACCATTACCAGGCAGACAAGGAAGACTGCAATAACCCAAAAACCCGGTCTAATCTTTTTCATTTCCTATCACCACCATTTAATTTTTCATACAGATTTTTAACACCGTTTTTTGAGCAGTAAACATACCTGCCATTAGATATAAAACTGCCATCATTATGTAATGCAGCAATCTCAAGATGCGCCCTCACAGTCCTGGGATCCTTGCTAAGGCTTTTTGCAAATTTGTTCACATCCACAAAATCTCCATTTTTCCTTATGTGTTTTCTCAGTTTTTCCATTATCTCCATGTGGTCTCTGACATAGTCTCTTGTAGTAAAATTTTCTTTACTTTTAGTGTGTTTCATCTTACCCCCAAAAATAAATTGTATTTTCAATATTTAAAGGTTTTGGTAATATTGACAGGATAGTGTCAATAATAACATTATTTTGACATTATTTTTCCTTTTTTGTTTTTCCTTTTATCACCAATTCACCTTTCTTTTTTAGGCTAAGAAGAACAAACACGGCAATGAAAACTACTGCAATCACCATAACAGTAATTAGCACATATGGCTCAGGACCAATTTCTATTTCCTCTTCAGGGATTTCTTCAGGTGGAACAACATTAACTGTGTAGACCGGGGTTTCATAATACTGGGTGTACCCATTAATAACATCATCAGGGTTTGTTGATGTAATGTTTACTTTAAGATACCATGTGCCTGCATAGGTAAAACTGAATACATCAGAATTTACAGTTGTAGAATTATCAGGCATCATCCCTCCAACAACCTTCATGCTTCCAATCTGATTGAATGTTTTATTATCATCACTTCTGTAGAATGTGAGCTTGAGCGTGCCGCTCTTGCCCACAGCACCTTCTAGCGTGTTGAAAATGTTTACTTTTATTTGACGGGTGTCTCCTACTCCTACAGGGCTGGGTGGGTAATCTATCTCAACTGTAAAGTTTCCATATCCAATTGCTACTACAAATGACCAATTGTAAGGTGAAATCATGTAGTTGCCAGGGTCAGAGTCATCTTTTACAGTTGTGTTAATTGTACAATTATATTTGACATCGAGAATGCAGTCATCATGTGAGATTGTTGCGGTTTTGTTTTCCTCATCCCAGTCCCAGCTTAGATTGCCAGGGTTTGGGGTTATCGAAAATGCATTCTCTACTGATGATGTATTTACTGATTCATTAAACTGGATAACCAATGCCTCTGCTGGGGCACCTGTGTTCACAGGAAAAGCATTTAATACAGTTGGGGGTTTTGAATCTATTGTGAAATTTTTGTTGCTTACATCAAAATCTGTTACTAACTTATTATCTGTAACATTTACCCTTACCTTTACTGTTGATGAATCAATAGTGGGGATACTCCAATTGTAGATGTAAATACCCGGCTGATTATGGGTTGCGTTGCCAATGAAAGACCAATTTACATCATCTACGGAGTAGTATAAATCAATCATATATGGGGGCTCACCATTCTGGATTGTGTAATTTATCTTATGTGATGTATTACCACTCCAGTCCTCATCACCATTGGGTGAGTTGAGTACAATAAGAGGAACTGTGGATACCTCGGTACCAGGTGATTTACCATATGTGATATATCCTCCTTTTGCTACTGGCGCAACAGCATAATAATATGCTGTTCTTGGTGACAGGTTTGTGTCATTGAAGTAGTAATAATCATCATCCCAATATGTTGCATTTCCTGTTTTTAGATACTCTTTGTCTAAAGTCCAGGAATTGTTTTCTTCACCCCTGTAAACAGCAAAACATATTGTGTTATCATCATTTGTTGTAAGATTATCATACAATTCTTTCTGAGGGTTTTTGAACTTTGGGATTGAAATGTTTATCCATGATGCACCTTTACTATTCACTACTGGTTGGGGTATGGGCTCCCATTCAGTGGTGTTAAAACAACCAACGGCTCTTTCAGTAATTATATGAGTTGTAATAAAAGTATAGTTTTTCCCTCCAGCATTTGTTTCACCAACAGCAATTACCTCATCCCCATCCTTTAAATCAGGTAGTTGCGAACCAAAATCAAATTTAAATATGTCATAATCATCATAACCATCACCTGCATCTGTATTATTATCGTCTACTGCTAGTTCTGTTATGTTTTTATATACAGTGATATTCGTGCAGTTCCAGATGGGTTGCATTTCACCAGTATAAATTGTTGCAAAACCATCTAACGAATCATATACTATGCCCCCCCTAATATATGAATCCCCCTTTTGCCCTACGCTCCCTAATCCAGAAATTATCATCCCTAATATTAACAGTATAGGCAACAATTTTTTTCCTAACATCAAACAATAATTGATATGTGTTTATTTAATGTTTACCATATTGCAAAAACATTTACATACAAACAAACCATTTACGAATATGATGAAAAAGTTTTATCCTGTCATAGCAATGGCCTGTTTTTTTGTTATAGCGCAGCTGGGGGCAGTGGCAATAACCCCAACATTCAAGGAGGCAGGTGTTCAGGCGTTTGAGAATCCTGAAAAGGTCGAGAATGCTGTTTTTTACATAGCAGTCATTTTGGTCTTCACAGCAGTGCTGCTGACAATAGCAAGATACGGTTTCAAAAAACTGATTCAGGGAATCATATTATTTGCTGTTGGGACAACAATGTTTTATGTTTTTTACCCCCTCCTGTGGAAAATAATTCCTTACGGCATCGACCTCGGTGTAGTGGTTGATATTCCTCTTTCCCTGTCCGTTCTTCTCGCAGTAAGCCTCACATTCGCCCTGTACAAGCATCCTGAATGGTATGTTGTTGATATTGTTGGAATTGTGATAGCAGCCGGTGCTGCATCCATTTTTGGTTTATCGCTTGGAATACTCCCAGCAATGATTCTCCTGATTGCTTTAGCGGTTTATGATGCTGTTGCTGTTTACAAAACAAAACATATGATTTCACTGGCTGATTCTGTTGTTGACCTGCGCCTCCCCGTTCTTCTTGTTGTCCCAAAAAAATCATCATACTCGTTCCTAAAACAGAAACGGCTGAAAGAAACATTGGAAAAAGAAGAGGAAAGAGAGGCAATGTTCATGGGACTCGGCGATGTTGTCATACCATCCATACTTGTTGTTTCCTCATTCAGATTTGTCGGCAGCCCTGTTGTTACCTTTTCAACATTACTGGGCGGATTAATTGGTTTCATCATTCTCATGGGTTTTGTAATGAAGGGAAAACCTCAGGCAGGACTGCCGCTGCTGAACTCTGGCGCAATCCTTGGCTATCTTATATCCTATTATCTTGTTTTCCAGAATACCGGGTTCGGTATGGCAGTATAATTTTTATAGAAAGTTTTATTACCCGAAAAACTATACATTATTAAGCAAAGGTGAAGAAAATGGTTGAATACGAAACAATAAAGGCTGAAAAGATAAAGTTTGGAAGGAACAACTTCATAGAGGTTGCGAGGAAGAAGGCTATAGCTGAGGAGGGTGAGAACGAATACATTTCGCTCACAAGAGGATATTTTCTGCCTGACGGTACTGAAAGATTCAAAAAATCCTTCACTGTACCGGATGACCCCGAGGTAAAAAAGTTTATTTCAGAAAAAATAATGGAATTCTGAAACAGGTAGTTGCTACGGAAATTGCTTGCGACGGAATTTGCTTCGCAAATTCCTAGCATCTTAGGAAAAGTCCGAAAGGAGGCTTTAAGTAATTCTAAACACATTTTCCATTATGTATCATGTAGATGTAATTATAAATTTGAAAAAAGGCATTGCAGACCCTGAAGGTGTGAACACAAAGAAGGCTTTGGGCATGCTTGGTTTCAAGGTTAAGGATGTGAGTTCCGCAAAAATTTTTAGAATAACGCTTGGGGTTAAAAACAAAAAGGATGCTGAAAAAAAGGTAGGGGAGATGTGCAGAAAACTGCTTGCAAATCCTGTAATTCATGATTATAAAATAATGGTGAAATAAATGGGATATTTTCATGAAATAAACCTCAAGGATGCGAATGATGAAAGGTTAATGCAGATTAGCAAAGAATATGGTATAGCATTGAACCTTGATGAGATGAAAAAAATTAAGGATTATTTTCTTGGGAAAAAAAGGAATCCAACAAATGTTGAGCTTCAGAGTATTGGTCAGGCATGGTCCGAGCACTGCTGCTACAAAAGCTCAAAGGCTATACTGAAAGAGTTTGTTTTTGGAATAGACAACGGCAGAGTCATTTCAAGGGAAGACGCAGGTGTTGTAGGGTTTGATGAAAAACATGCCTATGCTTTAAGGATAGAAAGCCATAATCATCCATCTGCTGTTGAGCCGTATGGCGGTGCTGCAACAGGCATAGGGGGTATTGTTAGGGATATCCTTTGCATGGGATGCCAGCCAGTAGCACTCGTTGACCCTTTGTTCTTCGGGAATCTTGACATAGAATACAAAAAACTTCCAAAAGGTGTTAAGCACCCAAAATATCTTTTCTCAGGTGTTGTCTCAGGCATAAGGGATTACGGGAACAGGATTGGCATACCCACTGTTTCAGGATGTGTTTACTTTGATAAAAACTATGTTGGTAACCCTCTTGTGAACGTTGGATGCGTCGGCATAGGGAAAAAAGAGAATATAACAAGGAGTGCTGTGAAAAAAATAGGGGATTTACTTGTTCTGGTAGGCGGGAAAACAGGGAGGGATGGAATACACGGTGTTACATTTGCCTCTGAGATTTTAACAGAAAAATCTGAGGATGAAAGCAGGACTGCTGTTCAGCTTGGGGATCCTATAATGAAAGAACCGCTCATTCATGCATGTCTTGAATGTGTTGAGAAGAAACTTCTCAATGGTATGAAGGACCTTGGAGGCGGTGGATTAAGCTGTGTTGTTGGTGAGATGGCACTTGCAGCAGGCTTTGGTGCAGAGGTTGAGTTGGACAAGGTCCCTTTAAAAGAAAAAGGACTTAAACCCTGGGAAATATGGGTGTCTGAGAGTCAGGAAAGAATGATGCTTGCTGTTGATGAAAAAAACCTTGAACCTGTTTTAAATATTTTTAAGGGATGGGATGTTCCGGCTGTTGTTGTCGGAAAGGTCATACCTGGGAAGGTTGTCAGGCTGTTTTATCAGAAGGCAAAGGTTTTTGACATGGATTTAGGATTTCTGACAGAGGGTCCTGTTTACTGCAGAAGCAGGGCTATGAAAAAAAGAAGAAAAAAAGAGAAAACACCAAACAAACCTAATGACTATAACAGAGTCATCCTAAGACTTTTGTCCTCAGCAAACATAGCAAGTAAGGAATGGGTGATACGTCAGTATGACCATGAAGTAAAAGGAAACACAGTGATAAAAACATTGCAGGGAAAAATTGATTCTGTAACGCACGCTGATGCATCCGTGATAAAACCATTAGAAAAATCATTCAGGGGTCTTGCAATATCCGTTGCATCCGCTCCTTTTTTTGCATCTATTGACCCATTAAAAGGAGGAAAATCTGTTATTGATGAGGTATGCAGGAATCTTGTTTCTGTTGGTGCAAGACCACATTCTTTAACTGATTGCCTGAATTTTGGAAACCCCGAGAAACCAGAGGTTATGTATGATTTTTATGAGACTGTGAAAGGCATGGGTGAAATATGCTCATACCTTAATCTCCCGATACCATCCGGCAATGTGAGTTTCTACAATGAAACAGAAAAAGGGAGCATTCCGCCAACACCCGTTGTTCTCGGCGTTGGCATAGTTGATGACATAAGAACATGTGTTACCGTTGACTTAAAAAAGGAAGGAAACCCATTATATTTGATAGGTGAAACAAAAAATGAGATGGGAGGCTCAGCATATTACAGGCTGGTTAAAGGTTATTCAAACTATGTTCCAGATGTCGATAATAAAAAACTAAAAAAAAGCATGGGATCACTGCTTAATGCAATGAAAAAAGGTTATGTTGCAGCCTGTCATGATGTTTCAGATGGTAGTCTTGGCGTGTGTTTATCGGAGATGTGTATCGGTGGAAACATTGGTACAATTCTTGACATAAGCAGAATCAACAATCTAAGAACAGATATAAAACTGTTTTCAGAGTCAAATACTAGATGGGTTGTTGAGGTGAAAAAGGAAAATGAAAAAAGCTTTGTTAATGAAATGAGAAACATCAAACTATCAAAGATAGGTAAAGTAAAAGGTGAAAATCTAATCATCAGGGATAAAAAGGAAATAATAAATCTTCCGGTAGACAAAATAAAAAAGGAATGGGGACAAACATTATGGGGGAGAATGGGATGAAAAACTCGGACATCAAAATATGCATACTGAGAATTGAGGGAACGAATTGCGAGGATGAAATGTACTATTCCTTTGAAAGGTTGGGCGCAAAACCAGAACTTGTTCATCTTAAACAGCTTATTAAAAGGAAAAATCTTTTTGATTATCATTGCCTTATGATACCCGGTGGTTTCTCAACAGGCGACTATGTGAGGGCAGGGGCAATATTTGCTGCGCTCATAAAAAGCAGACTCGTCAAGGAAATAAAAAAATTTGTTGAAGAAGGTTACCCTGTAGGCGGGGTATGCAACGGCTTTCAGGTTCTTGTTGAACTGGGGCTTCTGCCAGGTTTTGACAGAAAGATGAATGTTGAGGCTGTTTTAACAATCAATGACTCAAACAGGTTTGAATGCAGACCAACCCTGCTAAAACATGAAAATAACGGCAATTCTGTTTTCACAAAAAAGATCAAAAAAGGCAAAATTCTTATGCTCCCATCCGCTCATGCAGAAGGAAAATTCCTGTTCCCAAAAAACAGGGAAAAAAAATATTTAAAAAGATTGATTGACAATGACCAGATTGTTTTCAGATATGTAAACGAAAAGGGTGAATGCGCGGGCTATCCTTGGAATCCAAACGGCTCATTTTACAACATTGCAGGCATATGCAACCCTGAGGGAAATGTTTTCGGAATGATGCCCCATCCAGAGAGGGTTTTTTACAGATGGCAGCATCCTGACTGGACAAGAACAAACCTAAAAAATTTGGATGGTGATGGAAAAGTTGTTTTTGAGTCTGTGCTGGAATATATTAGGAAGAGGTTTTGAGGATGGGGAAAGATATATTAAGTCTCAAAAGAATGCTTCCTGGAGGTCGTAAAACATGAGAAAAATCAATCCAAAATTAAAAATAGTAGCGTACTACAATCAATTCTCATCAGATAAGCCTGTAGGTGCATGGGGTGTCAGCCCTATATCAAAAGAAGAAGCTAAAAGAGGCTCAATAGGATACGGGCGAGAAATACTTGCGAAGACGGCGAAAGAGTATGACATAGAGACAGATATCGTAGACTTATCAGTCAACCCAGAGAAAGGTGAGAAGATTGGTTCTGTTGAAAGCTATAGGCCCAAAATAGTGATAAATGACGAACTTGTATTTACAGGTATGCCAAAAGAAGGGGATTTAAGAAAAGAAATTGAGAAAAGACTCAAAGTATAGATGCAGTTTAATTTATCGCGGGTATAATGATTGAAGTTACTGAAAAGGGAGAAGTTGAGAATGCTCTTTACAGATATCATTCAGAATTAGCTTCAGTAATTCTCAGAGAATTAGGAGATTTTT
>JASEEW010000204.1 GCA_030019485.1 Thermoplasmatales archaeon
TGACATTTTTGTCTGTCCTTTATATTTCAGGCAAAGTTCTTTAACCCTGTCGGATGTTGGATGCCTGTAAACCTCTTTCACATTTTTGAGAGCTTCAAACCTCATTATTTTGTCATAGGCATACCTTAGCTTTTTGAGATGATTCTCAGTCTCTTTTTTCCTTTCCCGAAGTTCTTTTAATTCTTTATTCATCTGTATTTGAAAACAGTGTTGAGAGGTAAATATGTTTCTAAAATTCAGCACATTTAAATATTATCTTCCCTATACGATTATTATGGCATCGCAGCTTGCAAAATACGAGTTCAAAAGAAAACTTGAGGAACTGTGCTCAGCCAAAGGCAGGGCAACAGAACTTGTTTCACTTTACATTCCACCAAGCAAGCAGATTTCTGATGTGGCAGCATATCTTAGGAATGAGTATGCGCAGTCATCAAACATAAAATCAAAAAGCACAAGGAAGAATGTGATGTGGGCAATTGATTCACTGATGGGTAAACTGAAGTATTTCAGGAAGCCGCCAGAAAATGGTGTTGTGCTTTTTGTTGGACATAAATCAGCATCAGGTGACCAGACTGAGGCAGTATCATACGTTATTGAGCCGCCTGAACCAATTACAACGTTTTTGTACAGGTGCGACTCATCGTTTTATCTTGCGTCTCTGGAAGAGATGGCGAAGGAGAAGGAATGCTACGGGCTTGTTGTGATAGACAGAAAGGAGGCAACCATTGGCATGCTCCGGGGTAAGAGGATTGAAACAATAAAAAATGTTCAGTCAAGGGTTCCATCAAAGCATGGGATGGGAGGGCAGTCACAGCGCAGGTTTGAAAGGCTGATAGAAATCGCAGCGCATGAATATTTTAAAAAGATTGGCGACATGGTTACTGATGCATTCCTAAACGAAAACATTAAAGGAATAATTGTTGGCGGTCCCGGCGGTACAAAGGATTTTTTTGTTGAAAAAGACTACCTGCATCATGAATTGAAAAAGAAGATTATTGACACATTTGATGTTGGCTACACAGATGAGTATGGTTTAAAGGAGCTTGTGGAAAACGCATCCTCCGCACTTTCAAACATTGACCTCATGAGGGAAAAAAGGTTGATACAGACATTAATGAAAGAGATAATTAAGGAGGAGAGTTTAGGGGCGTATGGCGAGGATGAAATAAGAAAATTTCTCAGGATGGGAGCAGTTGAAACACTGCTGCTTTCAGAGGAACTCAGAAAATATAGAATAAAAATAAGATGCACCAGCTGTGGATGCACAGAAGAAAAAACGGTTGATGACAAAAATTTTGAGCCGGGAGACTGCAAAAAATGCTCCGCATCACTTGTTATAGATGAAGCAGAAGACATTGTTGAGGAGCTTTCAAAAAAGGCTGAGAAAACAGGGGCAAAGGTTGAGCTTGTATCAACTGACTCCGCAGAAGGTGAAACATTATTAAAAGCATTTGGCGGCATCGCAGCATTGCTTAGATTCAGGAGGTAGAAAAATGAAAAATATGGGAATAAGAAGTATTTTTGTTTTTCTTCTTATCTTCTGCTTTGTTTCGGCAGGTTTTATGCCATCAGGCATAGAAAAAGCGGGTATAATAGGAAATGCAACAGCAGACTATGTGGAGGCAAATAACAGCACAAACTGCATAGAGCCAGACCCTTTTGTGCCGGGGTGGAGTAAGGATGTGAGGCTGACGAATGACAGCGCAGAATCTATGC
>JASEEW010000205.1 GCA_030019485.1 Thermoplasmatales archaeon
ACATATTTAGGGCTGGGATGAATTGCCGTATGTCTAATATTATTTTATTTTTCTAAGGACATGTTCTCACTGCCAGGCAGTGTTGCCCTACTAACAGGGCAACCATTTCGGGTTGCTGCATGGCAGGAGTGTCGGATTGTATGAATGGAACATTTAGCGGGAGCTATCTTTCGAAAGGAAACCACTATGTTGGGCAAAACCTGTATCATTTTGAATGGTGCACAAAATACAGGAACCAAAGTTTCGGCTTAGGTATCCACGGGGGCATTTATGGAGTCCTGGCAAATTCTATAGGACAGTTAGTGATGTAAACGTTGATACAGTGATCAACTATGTTAGGAATCAAGCAGTCATACAAGCATCTTTAGATAAGTTCAATGTATCAACATAAAGAAGCCCAGCCATTTACACAAGGGAGGTTTTGTCTCCCTTTGTAAATAGTTGGAAACTTTGTTTCCAACATATTTATGGCTGGGAGTATTTCACAACCTGCAGAAATTTGATATATGTTCATTAACAGAGTGAGTTGTTAGCGATTTTCAAACGAAATTTTTATTTTTGATGTACGCAATTACATATCTATGGGATATCGAATAGGTGGCATAGTCCGATTTTACAATCACATTCATCAGAGCATTGCACATCCTATGACAGAAGAGCAGAAGGGGATATTGATATCCACAATAAAACAAAACGTTCAGAAAATAGAAGAACTGTGTGAGCAATGCAATGTCAGACCTCAAAATTTACCAGCAAGGTCTAGGGTAGCGTATTACTATCTGAAAAATTTTGATGAGGCTCAAATCAAGGTAGGTACTCCATCAGAATATCCAACTGCGGAGCCGCTGTTAAAACCTGGTTTTGGTGAGGACAAAGAAACATCCCAACTATTTCAAAACCTATACGCAGAAATGTTTAATAAAACACAGCCGCAAATTGTTGTGGATTACTACCCATATTCATCCGTGAAGTCTACTATTCGCAGTTACGGTAATGTTGTATATGTGCGATTGAGCGATGTACTAAAAGATGCACCTAACAATGTAAAGAAAGCACTGGCGGTAATACTACTATGCAAATTAGAGAGAGTCAAATGCCCATTAGAACAAAAGCGAATCTATAGGAATTATCTCAACACATCGCAAATGTTAGAGGCTCACAATAAGATACGCAAATACAGGGGTGAGAAAATTATCTTATCTTCAAAAGGACATATCTACAATCTAGAAAACATTTTTGAGAGATTAAATAAACACTATTTTAACGGGGAATTAAAAAAACCTCACCTCACATGGAGCGAGCAGAAGACACATTACAGATTGGGACACGAAGATTCGGCAATGAATACTATCGTGATAAGTAAGTCGCTTGATCACAGGAATGTGCCTTTCTATGTGGTGGATTATATAATGTATCATGAAATGCTGCACATCAAACACGGCACCACATATAAAGATAGCAGACGGCACGTTCATACAAAAGAGTTTAAAGCTGATGAAAGAAAATTTAATAGATGGCGAACCGCAGAAGAATGGCTTAAACATAATAGGATGTAATCTATATCTTAGAAAAATACTAAAAGATGCATGTTTCAATTTTTAAATGAGGACAAACGGGACAATCGAAAAACGCAGTGCTCACAGTTGAAAATACATCATCCTTGCTTTTCCGGGGTTGAAAAGGGGTTACGATTTTTGGTGGGTGGGATGAGCA
>JASEEW010000037.1 GCA_030019485.1 Thermoplasmatales archaeon
TGTCAAAGGGGCATTTCCTGCATTCTCCTCTGCATTCTGGCAGAATTAGAAAAGGTTTTTTCTTCAATTCCTTTGCTTTTAACACAATATTCTTTTCCTGAGTTTTGGATGAAGTTTTAATACCTGTTCTAAACTTTTTCATACAAATATATAATAGTGCCACTAAGTATAAATATTCTGTGTCTTATATCCAAATATGGTAGAGATTGAAGACATAAAAATGAAAAAACCGTTTGATGAGAATACATTTATTATTATAGAGGGAAAAATGGTTGAAGGCAGACCCGGTTTATCAGCACAACTATTTATGCCGCCTGACAGATATGAATATTTAGGGATGATACCATTGTTGGGTAAAACCCTCACAGAAAAACAGATGGAAGACTTTTTGAGTGAAATAGAAAAAGCAGCGAAAAATGCTTTGGAAAAAAACAGGCTGGAATTATTTCTGGCAAAAAAAGGTTTTAGAAGGGGTTAGATGAGTAGTTAGTAAAAGTTAGTATGAAGAGTGAAAACAAGTTATTAAACAAGCAGTGGTTACATTCCCTTTCACATTGATTTATGTTTTTCATTATATACTACACTCCTTTTTAATATCGTCCTGTAGTTTTATGGAAATGGTGATGGTTGCCAGCTGAATAGCACAATAATTAGTGGGATCACTGCCATAACGAGTAATGTAACTAACGCTAAGATTTTTTCCACCTTCTTCCCTTTAACCAAACACCAAAGAAGACCTATAAATGAGGGGCACTAACAAACCGCCAAGAAGCGATAGCACTCCAGAAAACATTAATTCACCTTTATATGCATATAAATAGAACTCACACCAAGAAGAAGTGCAGATAAATAGGAAACACATAAAATAGCTTTTACACGCTTTTGGATAATGTATCTAGCAACAAGTGAGTACCTACTTTCCACCATCAGATAACCTCTTTGTTGACAAGGTTTGTGTTATGTGTCTAAAGATCATCAACACACCCACCCGCACCTCAGACCTTGGTTCTCAAGGGGTTAGATGGGAGCACTGGGATTTTCAACAGCGCCTTCTTTCTTTTATGAAAAGAAAGAATGCCCTGGGGACTCTGGAGTTGTCAAAGGCAATTCCGTACGTTCCTAGGAAAAAATGCAAAGCATTTTTTCCGTCGGATCGAAGAAAGAAAAATAGTCAATTGCTGCGCAATTGGCTTAGGCAGATTGCCCCCTGGGGGCAATCCGTTCTTCTTTTTTCTTTTTTAAGGGATTGCACAGCAATCCCCTCTTTTTTTTTCCGCCAGACGCTTTTCTTTTTCTTATTAAGAAAAAGAAAAGGGCTGTTTTGAACCCAGATCAACGGGTATCCTCGAATAGGTCATCGTTCCAGTTAATCATCAACAGGTTTTCAGCACACCCATTGCTAATCATACCTATTCTTATTTTTTTGGTTTTTTCACTGCTACTCCACAACCAGTTTGATTCGTACGCATTTACGCTTGGAACCAACGGCAGTGTCTTCGTTTGAAATAAACGCAACACCCAAGGGTGGAGTCTCATCCAATAACTGGAGCCCGTGAGGATGCCGTGTTACCCCATGCTCCCATCAGCGCAGATTTTCTAAAGTGAGATTAAATGTAACTTGCGTGTTATATTGTCCTTTCTTTCAGCTTCTTTGCAAGCTTCTTTCTCTCCCTCATTTTTTTCTTTCGCCATTTCCAGCGTTGTTTGCCTCTTTTTTTCCAAACCCTTGAACTTCGTTTCATTGTAATTCCTCAATGATGTCTTACCGAGATGTTAAGTTGTCTGTGCTTATGTATCTTTCGATTTTCGCAGGAAACAGAGGTTTTCTGCTCTCCCGAAATTGCTCACACAATTTTGTGATTTGACGGGCCCGCCGGGATTTCCAGGGTAGTAGTTAGGGGCTAGGAAATCCTAACCCCTAATCCCTGATCCCTAACTACTACTGTTCGAACCCGGGATCACTGGCTTACATCCAGCCCCTTCTTTCTTTTTAGAAGAGAAAGAAGGTCCTGTGGTTCAAGAAAGAGAAATTGAGGGGTTGCCAATGGCAACCCCTCCTCTCTTTTCTTTTTCGTCAGACATTTTTCTTTTCTCTCTTAGAGAAAAGAAAAAGGCTGTTAGAAGGCCAGTGCCTTATCCAGACTAGGCCACGGGCCCATGCTTTTATTCACCCCGCTTCTTGTTTGCATCAAATTTCTTTCAGAAATTTGATGATACTTTGGAATTTACAAAGTAAATTCCGAAATATTTCGCTCATTCAATATCGTTCGGTTATAATGAAAAATTGCTAACGCAATTTTTCAAATACTTCGGAATTTTGCTAACGCAAAATTCCTCGTATTTTTGCTCACTCAGTCGCTCCGCTCCTTCGTTCGCAAAAATGGACCGGAGGGGATTTGAACCCCTGGCCTCTCCCATTTCAGTAAGGAAAAGAGAAAAGAATAACTGATTTTCAGTTTGTTTCGGCAGATTGCCCAGAGGCAATCTGCCATTTTCTCTTTCTTTTCACCAGCCCCTTCTTTCTTTTAGGAAAAGAAAGAACGCCCTGGGGTTCAAGAAAGAAAATTGAGGGATTGCCAAAGGCAACCCCTCCTCTCTTTTCTTTTTCGCCAGACATTTTTCTTTTTCTTTAGAAAAAGAAAAAGGCTGTTGCCAAGGGAGTGATCTTCCAACTGATCTACCGGCCCGCGAATGAAATGAGCGGATGGTAGAGAAAAGGAAGCTTTGCTTCCTTTGAATCTACCGGCCCAAAACGAAAGCAACAACAAAAAAGCTTCGGAATCAAAGATTCCTCGCTTTTTATCACACACTTGGGATATAATTTCTTGTGCGATAAAAAACTAAAGGCGCATACTGGCTTTTAAACGTTTTTCTCTATTTTAATTTCATTTTCCGCACCAGCAGTACAGGCAGAGTTTCTCTTTTAAGAGACCTATTGCCTTAACCATGTCGTCCAATGTTTGATATTTCAGGGATGTAACATTTAATTCCTTTCTTATCCACTCCACCATCTGATGATACTTGTCTGATTTTGGGTCAAGATATTCCCGCACATCTTCTATGTCTTTTCCCTCAATTGATTTTATTGCCTTTCTTGCAGCAAGTTCATGTATACTTCTTGTTGAAAGCGCAAATTTGCATGGATACATAAGTGGAGGGCAGGCTGGTCTTATGTGTACTTCCTTTGCTCCGTTGTCCCATAACTTTTGCACGGTAAAGTTCTTTAACTGGGTACCCCTGACAATGGAATCCTCACATACTACTATTCTATTTCCCTCTATTATCTCCTTGATTGGAATGAGCTTCATTGTTGCGACCATGTCCCTGATATCCTGGGATGGTGGCGTGTAACTTCTACCATATCCCGGTGTGTATTTCACAAGGCATCTTCTAAACGGAATGTTTGCCTCCATTGCGTACCCAATAGCATGTCCTGTTCCGGAATCCGGCACACCAGAAACAAAATCTGCTTTTATATTATCATTTTTTGCAAGGGCTCTACCGCATCTTTCCCTTACAGCCTCAACATTTATTCCTTCATAGGTTGATGCAGGATACCCTGCATATATCCACAGAAATGCACAGATTCGATTTATCTTGTTTTCCCCTTTTTTTTGTTTAGGACCGCTGGCGTTTATCAGTACTATTTCACCTGGTCCCAAAAATTTTTTGATTTCAAATCCCAGATTTGAGAATGAGCAGGTTTCAGAGGCAACAGCAAAGCTTCCGTTTTTTTCACCTATCACAAGGGGTGTGCGCCCATGCCTGTCCCTCACGGCATAAATACCCTCCTCAGTTAGAACCAGCAGGGAGGCTGAGCCTTTGATCCTGTCAAACATCTTTTCAATACCATCTACAAGACTGTCACCCAAGGTGATTAGTTTTCCTATAACCTCTGTTGAGTTAATACCTGCTTCTGTTATCTCTGTGAAAGAATGTCCTTCTTTGAGCAATTCTGAGGTGAGTTCATCCAGGTTTTCAATTAAGCCAGACGATGCAATAGCAAATGTGCCAAATTTTGAGTTGATGACTATCGGCTGGTCATCCATGTCGCTTATAACACCTATTCCGCTGTTTCCCTCCATTTTTTTGCAGTCATCAACAAATTTTGACTTGAACTGGGTTTGACTTATGTCCTTGATGCTTCTATGGAAATTTTTTCCCAAAACAGCGAGTCCGCCTTTCTCAGTACCAAGATGTGAATGATAATCTGTACCGTAAAACAATGTTTTCACACAATCCTCTTTGCTGACAACACCAAAAACACCAGTCATACTTAGTGCTCCTTTGCCCAGGAATAGTTTCTCATTCTTGAACTTGGGAAACCACAGAATGCGCATCTCTTTTTCTGAACATGATATGAATGTCTTCCGCATCTTCTGCATCTGATATGTGTTTTTTTATGCATTTTTCCCATTGCAGATGTGCCTTTTCCCATGTTTTCCCCTACGGTGAAATGTAGATTACATTGTCCCCTCTAACAATTGCTGTTTCCAGTTTCCTTTTTGCCTCACCCTCAAACAGCTCCTCAGCATTTTTGAGCACGAGGTTCATGTGCGGGTCATAACCGTCCAGTATTCCCCTGTACTCTTTGTTCCCTTTAAGTTGAACGATTACCCTGTTATTCAGGCTTTGACCCAGTAGATTGAGGGGTTTAATCATACAATAAGTAAATGCAAAGATAATACTTAAAGATTGTTATGAAACTCCGCATGTTACGGAATTTGCTTGTAAATTCCTAACATCTTAGGAAAAAAACCCTTGGTTTTTTTCCGTAAGATCCTTGGAAAAGCCAAAGGCTTTTCCAGAGGAACCGATGTGTTTTCGGTTAAAAGAAAACAAAAAAGTTCATGTTGCGGCAAACTTCCCACAAACTCCCCTGCCTTGATGACACACAAATCTATGTGACTCGTAAACAGGGAAGTTTGCAGCCTCATTGACACGCAAATTTATGCGACTAGTAAACTGGGAAGTTTGGAGTTTCAATAGGAAGTGAAAAATATTAAGATGTCTTAGTCTCTTTCTGTTTTATGAAACTTAGAAAAAAACACAGGCTGAGAAAAAAAGAGGTTGAGGAATTATCAAAAATATTGAATGAAACATTCGGCAAAGAGATTTTTACAGGGAATGAGATTATAGATCAGGCTGATGCAGAAGGTAATGCGGTGCTGAGCATTAACAACGAGATTTTGGGTTTAATCATAAATGACAAGCCTTTTCTGACATTAAAAGGTCTGCTGAAATATGCTCCTGAAAAAAAATATGTGACTGTTGACAAGGGTGCTGTGAAATTTGTTTGCAACGGCGCGGACATTATGTCACCAGGTGTTGTTGATGCGGATCCTTCAATTAAAAAGAATGAGCTGGTATGGGTGAGGGATGAAAACCATAAAAAACCCTTAGCAGTTGGGGTTGCATTGATGAATGCGGAGGAGATGGTAAAAGGAAAAAAGGGTAAGGCTGTGCTATCAGTGCATTATATTGGGGATAAAATCTGGAGGATGTGAAAATGAGAATGATTATTAGACTTCAGAGTTTAGCAGACAGCGCATATGACATGAAATATTATCATAAACTCCAGGGTTTTATTTATTCCCTGCTGGAGGACAGCCCTTATCGTGTGCTGCATGATAAAAAGGGATACAAATTTCTTTGTTTCTCAAACATTTTCCCACATGGAAACATGAAGAAAGAAGATATTAGAAATTTGATTGTTTCCTCACCCGACAGTGTTTTGATCAAACTTTTAAAAGAAAAACTGCTTGAAAAGGAAAACGCCTGCATTGGTGAAATGCTTTTCAAAATAGAGGATGTTTCATTAATTGAGCCTGAAATACAGAAAAACTGCAAACTCATCACAGGAACACCAATTATTATAAGGATTCCAAAATGGAATTATGAAAAATACGGGATTAAACCGCCAAAGGATTATGAGTATGTTTTCTGGAGAAAAAACTACTCTTTTGAGGCATTTATCAGACAGCTGGAATCAAATCTGTTCAAAAAATACAATGAATACCATGAAACAGAAATAAAGGAGTTCAGAATATTTGAGCAGTTTCTTTTCAAAAAACAGGTTTGCAACCATATCATAATAAATGGAAAAGAGGAGAAGGTTTTTGGCTCAATCTGGGAGTTCATATTCAGTTATCTTGATAATGAGCAGAGGAAAATACTTCAGTTCGGGTTGGACTGCGGTTTTGGTGAGATGAACTCGATGGGTTTTGGGTTTATGAATGTGAAAAGATAGATTAATATACGCCTATGTATTTATTATTAGGGAAATGATAAAAATTCATGAAAGACTGAAGAAGGACTTTATAAAAAAGGTAGAAAAGGACAAAGATGTATTGGCCGTTATTTTGTTTGGGGGTATTGTGAAAAGAAAAACCTACTCAGATGTTGATGTTTGCATAGTTTTGAAAACTGAAAGTTATAATAACCTTTTTCTCTCCAAGAAAAAATTGGAATATGTTGCATTCCTTGATGAGAAATTTGATGTTCAGATTTTTCAGCAACTGCCGCTGTATATAAGGATAAGAATTCTAAAAGAAGGAAAGGTCATGTTCTGCAAGGATGAAAGCCTGCTTTATGAATTTGCCTATGAAACCATAAAAGACTCTGAGGATTACCAGAAAATATACACCAATTATCTGGAAGGTATTTCTTATGCTTGATAAGGAAAGAATATTGGTAAAGCTGGCGGAACTTGACTCCTATTTTGCTGAACTCAACAGCATTCTGCCCATGAACTATGATGATTATATAGAATCTGTTGAGAAAAAGCGAGCATGTGAAAGACTCCTGCATATGTGCATAGAATGCGTAGTAGACATCTGCAGCATTATTGCCACAGATTTAAGACTCGGTCTTCCCTCTTCTGAGGAAGATTTGTTTGGGAAACTGAAAAACGCAAGGATTATATCAAAAAATATGGAAGAAAAACTGAGGGAGATGAGAAGGTTCAGAAATCTTCTAGTGCACAGATATGGAACAGTTGATGATGAGATAGTCTATGATGTTCTAGAAAATAATTTAACAGATTTTCAGGATTTTAAAAAGGAAATCCTGAAGATAACAAAAACAAACAAATCAAGAAAAAAGCAAAAAAGAAAAAAATAGAAAACAAAAAATGATTAGAGCAGAAATCTAACCATCTTCAGAAAAGATTATAATCCAGCAATGTGTTAAGCATATCAGGCAAGGGTGAATAATAAAAATAAAAAAGTATTATGTGGGAATGGAAAAATGGAGTTTAAATAGAACTAACATAGAGTTGAAATACCCGTTTTTCTTTATTTGTATATCAGTATTCAAAAAATTGAGGAAATATCTGGAGGAGCAGATTATGCAAAAGAAAGATATGATTGTCCCATCCATGTATGAGATAATAGAAATTAACAGAAAACTCGGATATAAATCTGTGAAGGAGGGAGCATTAGATTTTATATTAGCAAAAATTGTGTCTAGAAAATTATCTAAAGATATAAAAAAAGATGTTGCAAAAGGGGCAGTAACTTTGTGGTATGAAATCATAGCTCAACATCCATTCATAGATGGAAATAAGAGGACGGCTACAGAGGCGATGCAATTTTTCCTAGAGATAAACGGGTTTAAATTGGAAGCATTAATGGGCGGTTTGATTTATATGTCCATGAAAATAGCAAATAATGATGTTTCTTTCAACGATGTTGTTAAATGGACATATGATAGACTGGGGGTAAAAAAATGAAGTATTTTATAAGACGTAAGATATATGAAGATGGACGAGTAAAAGAAATAAAGGTTCCACAGAAAGTGGTAATGAAACAGATAGATGAACTGTTACGAAGGGATAAAGAAATGCTGGATATTCTGGAAAAGTTGTGATGAATAAGGGAGTTAATGTACTGGGGCAGAGTAGAAGCAACCGTTCAATAAATCAAACCATCTTCAGAAAATATTATAATCTACCAATGCATTAAACATCTTGGTTAAGGGTGAAGGTTGAACAATACTAAATAAGACTAAAACACATATCTAAGTTGGAGGAAGAATATGGTTAAGAAAAGCAAAGAAATTGAAAAACTGTTAAAAAGCGAGAAACTTAAGGTTTTAAAGCCAAATGAATGCGGTCTCATGTATGATGAGAAAAAGGGTTTGCTCATTGGATTCTGCAACAAGAATGGAGAGATTAAAATAACATTAAAAAAGAAAATTGAGGAGATTTAGATGCAGGTTGTTGTATCCAGAGAGCCAACTGTTTACATTAATCATCACAGAGAGTTGATAGTCTCCTACACAACTGAAACACTGTTAAAACATACACTATCTGACCTCATAAGTAAAGTAGAAGGTTTTGAAGAGGTTACAAGAAAAATTCTCTCTAATCTGTTTGAAAAACTCACAGAACTTTCTATTTCTTTTCATCCTGCTGGTTTCAAAATAGAGCAAGATGCAGAAATTGATTCATGGAAATATGTCGTTGTTAAAATAAAACTGGATGTTAGAGAAGATATATTTGATGAGGTTTGTAATCTTCTCATTTCATATACTTATAAGAATATAGAACCAGAGGATGCAATAAAGGTGTTGCTGGTGTTTGAGCATGTTTGATCCAATAAACTTTTTTCATTTAGCACAACAACTGATAAAAGGGGATGAGGCAAGTGTAAGAACATCTATAAGCAAGGCATATTACGCTTCATTCCTCATAGCAAGGGACAAACTTGGATTAAAATTAAAAATCCCTGAGGTACACAGAGAGGTCATAAAACTACTCTATAGAAAAACACCAATCAGTGCAAATAGTTTGCATAAACTGAGAAGGCTTAGAAACATCTCAGATTATGACACAAAAATCAATATAAAAATAGACGCTGGAGAAACATCATTGAAGCTGGCAGATAACATCATAGGTGAGATAAGAGGAAAATAAAAGTTTAGCTCAACCAAAAATCTAACCGTCTTCAGAAAATATTATAATCCAGTAAGGCTTTAGACATCTGTTAAGGGTGAATAGATGGAAGTTGAGATACCGATGTATCATGATGTGTGGATGGAGGATGGGGTTAAGCGATGAAATTTAGACGGTTTTTCAAAGAAATAACAGGATATCAACCCTATGATTTCCAGTTAGAATGTACTGAAACTCTTGCAAGCGGAAAATCTTTGATACTTACTGCACCAACGGGCTCAGGGAAAAGCGAAGTCGCTTTGGTTCCTTTTATTTTATCCAAGAACGAGGAACTGCCTTCTCAGATGGTATATTCGTTACCCACAAGAACGCTAATAGAAAATTTGTCTCATAGGGCATTAAAATATGCAGCTTTTAAAAATCAATCTGTTGCAATTCATCATGGTAAGAGAGTCGAAAGTTCCCTATTCGAAGAGGACATAATTGTAACAACTATAGATCAAACAGTGGGTGCTTACGTATGCACTCCTTTAAGTGCTCCTCTTAGAAGAGGAAACATATTTGCAGGGGGGGTATCTTCTGCATTTTTAGTTTTTGATGAAATACACACCTTTGACCCTCACCGAGGTTTGCAAACTGCTATCACATTAATTGAGCACTCGTCTAAGCTGAAGCTTCCTGTATGTGTAATGTCTGCTACTTTGCCATCTATTTTGGTTGAAAAAATAGAAAATAAGATTATCAAACCAAATTATAACAATGTTGAAACAAAAGAAGTCGAGGATGAAAATGAAATAAAGTCGAGGAAAGACAGAAAAGTAACATTACATATTAATTTTAACAAAATCTTATCTGCTGACATAGTAGTGGACAGTTACAACAGTTTGAGTAATAAAAAACTTATTGTGATATGTAATACCGTGGATAAAGCACAAGCATTATTCAAGGACCTACATAAAGACTATGAAAATAAAATTTTGCGAGATGAAATAACCGATGTAAAATTAATTTTAATACATTCTCGATTCTTAGATGATGATAGAAAAGAGAAAGAGGACAAATTACAACGACTTTTTTATAAAGAAAGTAAGGAGAACGTAATTCTAATCTCTACGCAAGTTATCGAAGTCGGAATTAATATCTCTGCAAATGCAATACTAACAGAAATTGCGCCTATTGATTCGTTAATCCAGAGAGCGGGAAGATGTGTAAGATGGGGTGGAGAAGGCGACTTCTACGTTTATAATGCTGAAAATTACGGACCATACAAAGAACTTAAAGATATTATAGACAATACGAAAAAAGAATTAGAAAAGTATAACGGAGAAACGCTAACTTGGGCTTTAGAAAGAAAATTGGTAAATGAGATTCTAACGGATTATTATACCAAAATTTTAGACGATTCAAACAGGTACAAAATTTTAGGAACGCTTGCTCGTGCTGTATATGGTGGCAATAAGAGTCTTTCAGAAGAAACTGTTAGAGAAGCTTATACCTGCGGTGTGAGCATTTGCAATGACCCAAGGAGCTTAGGTGATGACATCAAAAAACTTCAGAAAGTAAATGTAAATGTTTGGGTTTTCAAATGGAAAGTGGGGAAACTGCTTGAAAATGACATAAAAGTGTGGAAGATAGGAGAAAACAACATAATTGGCGACTATGAAACAAAATATGCTCCATCCCTAATTAATGATGTATCTGAGATTTTACCCTTTCAAAATTACATCGTGTCTTTGAAAGGTGCAAAATACGATAATGATACTGGCCTCATACTGTCAGAAAAGGGAACACAAGAATTCAGTAAAATTGAGGAGAGAACTATAGAAGAAAAAATCAAAGAATTTTATATGAAAAAAGAAACTTGGGTAGAGCATGCGAATAGAACTTTGGAAATTCTCGATGCCTACTTTTTACCGAAATACAATTATGTAATTGGAAAATTCGCAGACGCTTTTAATATGGATAAAAAAGATTTGATTGAGAAAATTAGAATTGCTGTAGCTTTGCATGATATTGGGAAGTTGAATATTCACTGGCAGAAAAAAATTGGATGGAATGGGAGAGAGCCACTGGCCCATTCTGATAGAAACGATATAATCAGAATAGGTATACCCCATGCCACTGTTTCGGCCGTGGCACTAGGGAGAGTTTTTCGTGGATGGGGGAAGGCTACTGGAGTTCCATTTTATCTAGCCGTTTCGCATCATCATTCCCCAAGAGCGAAAGAATATAAGAAGTATAAATTCATTAACAACTGGAATAATATAGTAGTTGAGGTTTTACCTAACTCAAGTTTAAATAAAGATGTAATTTCTTATTCTAAAGGAAATGGAGAAATAGAAATACCGTTTATAGATATATCACAAAACCAGAATGTTTTACCGTATAAATTCTATGCCTTTACGTCAAAAATACTTAGATTATCTGACTGGATAGCTACACAGGGTGAGATAAATGCAATATTATATAGTTAAATCTGGAATGCAAATGTACGACATTAGCAGAGCATATGGATTAGGGTATATTCTGAATATCTTGAGTAACTGTGAAGCCATTGTTAAAGATTTTGGATACTGTTATTCGGTTGAAGTGAACACCAAACCCAATTTAAGTAATGTGCAAAAATTGTCTATCTTAATTGGTGGTGATTTACGCTGGGATAGAGTGTTCCTTACTTTAAAAAGAGCACAGCGCGAAAAGAAGGAGAGAGAATTAGGAGATTCTCTCACTGATAAACACTTTATTAAAGGGCTTCTTGAAATGTTTCAAGAGTTAACTGAACCAAGATTTTTATCTTCTAAAAGTAGCAGTGGAGAGACATTATTACAGTCTTTAGAAATTGGAGCCACCAAAGGCTTGAGAGAGCTTATAAGGTTAAGAAGTTATACAGAAGGAACACAAGTGTATATCCCTAAAGAGGATTTTGTTTTATCTGCAATAGGCCATCTTCACTTCACAATTTGGAGATGGAGTGATGATAAAGCAATATCTATTTTGCTTAGCCCTGGAATAGAGGGAGTGAATATTGGAGGAATTGGAAATCTGAAAGATTTGAAAGATAAAGTAGAAGGAGCAGTGGGGAATCATAGCGCAGGGGTCTCGGTCACACTATCAAACGTCGCAATAAATTTGGCTAAAAATATATACGAAATGAAAATGGGTGAACAAATATTCATACCAAATTTTTCATCGTTGGTTTATGGTGTGATGGTTGGTGCAGGACAGCAAATGAAACCCTATGGTGGAGGAATTTATCCTTTGGATTTTCCTTATAAATTAATAGATTCTTCTATTGCTGGAGAAATTTTTGATAAATGGATTGAAGTGTTCAATAAAACCAATAGAAGAGCAGGATATGAAGATTTAGCTATTTCTTTATCAGAATTTATAACGTGCCCATCTTTTGATACTTTTGAGCGATACCTTAAAATACATCTAAGACATTTCTTGACTAAAGATATTAAGCCGAGTATATATGAAGAAAAAATATTGGAGGAGATAATGCAATATGTCTGAAGTAAAGTTGAGTGATATTTTCTTGAGCGGGGGTATTAAAGACTTTGGCTCAGCACTTAGAAAAGCTGTAAGAGAGGGAGAAGATTACGCCTCGCTGGTCGAACTTGAATACGTCGAAACACCTGAAGAGTTTGCAGAAACGTTGAAGAAATTTCTGCGAAGATATGAAAGCTATGCAAAAAGATACGAAAGAAAGAGACCAGAGGAAAAAAGTTTAGATGAAGTAGTAAATCTGATAGATAAATATGGAGTAAGACTCGTAAGAGCAGCATTAATTGCTCATGCTCTCGTAAAATCGTCTAAACTAGGGGATGTAGAAGAAATAGAAGGAGGTAAATAAAAATGGCTAAAGTGTATGAAATTGCAATTTTGGGAAGGGCTACGTGGAACCTGCACTCATTAAGTAACGAAGGGACTGTAGGGAATGTGACAGAACCCAGAACAGTAGTTCTAGCAGACGGAAGAAAAACAGATGGA
>JASEEW010000206.1 GCA_030019485.1 Thermoplasmatales archaeon
AAAAAAGGATAGCCCTCAATTATCAAAAAGAAAGGAGTTTAATACTTTATATACTATAAAAAATATCCTCCTGCACACAAAATTGAGAAAAAGATGGAAATACCAGTACCAAAAACATTCTACATACCCATATCAAAACTTAAAAACAAACAAGATTTGATCAGGTAGTTTAGATAGTATGGATATCTTTGTCCCTAACCCCTAACTACTGACTGCTATCTACTTTAAATGATTTTCAACTCTTTCCCAACCTTTTCGAACTTGTTTAACGCAAAATCCAGATCGTTTTTTGTTAGTCCTGCATTCATCATTGTTCTTATCCTTGCCTTATCCCTGGCAACCATCGGGAAAACTATGGGCAGCGCGAACACGCCCTCCTCATACAGTCTGCTGCTCAGTGTTTTCGCGGTTGAGCTTGGACCAACAATCACTGGCGTGATTGGTGTTTCACTTATGCCTGTGTCAAAACCAAGGCTCTGCAGCTCCTTTTTGAAGTATTTTGTGTTCTCCCAGAGTTTTTCAACCCACTGGGGCTCTGTTTCAAGGACATCAAGTGATGCGATGCAGGCTGCAACAACACCAGGCGGGTGCGAGCCGCTCAGCAGCCAAGTTCTTGATTTGTTCAGCGCAAAATTCCTCAAATCACTGCTTCCAGCAGCATATCCTCCAACAACACCAAACGCCTTTGAAAATGTTCCCATCTCAACATCAACCTTTCCCTCTATATTAAAATGTGAGGATATGCCCCTGCCTTTTTCCCCGAGGACGCCGTCGCCGTGCGCATCATCCACATAACTAATTGCGTTGTATTCCCCTGCAAGTTTGACTATTTCATCCATTGGTGCTATGTCCCCATCCATTGAAAAAACACCATCTGTTACAACAAGGGTTCTTCTGTATTTATTTTCAGTTTCTTTCAACGCCTGCTCCAGGCTTTCCATGTCCCTGTGCTTGTAAACCATTCTGTCTGCCTTTGTGAGGCGCACGCCATCAATGATTGAGCCGTGGTTTAACTCATCACTGATTATTACGTCTCCCTCGCCCACAAGCTGGGGAATGAGCCCTGAGTTTGTCACAAAACCAGACTGATAAAACAGGGATGCCTCTGTTTTTTTGAATTTCGCTATCTTCTCCTCAAGCTCCATGTGAATGTCCATTGTCCCTGCAATAGGTCTAACAGAGCCTGAGCCGACACCATATTTTTTGGTTGCCTTTACTGCTGCCTCCTTGAGCTTTGGATGGTTGCTCAGATTCAGATAATTGTTTGAGCAGAGCATCACCACGTTTTTCCCCTCAACAACCGATTTTGGCGCAGAAGGACTATTTAAAACCCTTATTTTCCAGTCAAAGTCCTTTTCAACCAACTCATCATATTCTTCTTTCAAAAATTTTGTTGCATTCCCCATCTTTTCACCTGCTACTATATTCCGTAAAATGTAATGGGTTAGGATTACTAAATAGTTTTCCAGGTTTTACTAAACTCAGCAACATGGATTTCAACGTAAAGTATTCAACCGAAAAACCTTCGGTTCCTCTGGAAAAGCCTTTGGCTTTTCCAGGGATCTTACGGAAAAGTCTTTGACTTTTCCTAAGATATTAGGAATTTGCAAGCAAATTCCGTAATATGTTAGGAAAACGCCAA
>JASEEW010000207.1 GCA_030019485.1 Thermoplasmatales archaeon
GTTACCTGCCCAATCACAACAGGGATTTTTATTAGGATTGCTGCTGAGGCAGCAGAAGAGGACCTGCGCAGTGGAAAGAAAAAGATAACACCGTACTGGAGGGTAATCAAAAACGATGGAGGTTTAAACGAAAAATTCCCTGGGGGTGCAAAAGCACAAGCAGTGCGTTTAAGAGAGGAAGGACATACTATTCAGCAGGGCAAAATTAAAAAAATGCTGATGGTAAAAGATTTTGAAAAATATTTGCAGAAACTGTAAGCACGAAAGGTTTTAATTGCAGTATGAGGTTGTATTTGTTGATGGATAAAAAGAAGATATTTGATGAGATAAAAAAGAATCCTAAGAATCTCCGTTTTGATAAGCTGTGCAGAATAGCTGAAATGTTCGGCTTTTACTTTAAAGGAGGAAAAAGCAGTCATAGGATTTATGTACGAGAAAGGATTCAAGAGATGTTAAACTTTCAGAATGTTGGGGGAAAGGCAAAACCTTATCAAGTAAGACAGCTTATAAAGGTTATCATGAAGTATAATCTCCTAAAGGAGGGAAATAAAAATGTATAAGTATGCGATAGAAATATTCTACAGCGAGGAAGACCAGGGTTATATAGCCGTAGCTCCTGAACTATCCGGTTGTTCAGCTTTTGGGGAAACTGAAGAAAAGGCATTAGAAGAAATCAAAGTTGCTATGGGACTATGGTTGGAAACAGCTAAGAAGGAAAGAAGAAAGATACCTCAGCCGTGCAAAAAAGAACTGCTCAAAACCTTCTATGAAAAAACGGGAGCCTTCCACCTCATTCATCCACAAAGGGCAGGTGTATAACGCATTTATTCCCCAAATATGAATCCTACACCCTCAGCAACGTTTTCCTCTTCCTTTTTTATCTTATCATAAATTTCAGATGCCTCTTTCTCAGACAGTTTTTCCCCTATTTCCTTCTTTGGTTCTTCTTCTGCTTTTTCCTCAACTGCCTCTAGAGATTTTTTCAAAACCTCCACTATTCCCTTGAATAATTCCTCAGCCCTTTTAATTGCTTGCTCGTTTCCTTCTATCAAAATATATCTGTTTTCACTGTCTATGTCAAGTGCGGATGCGTCCCTTACAGCAATACTCTGCCTGCTCACTACATCATCCTTCAAAATCTCATCTGCTTTTCCAATATTGTTTTTTTCCACGCTAAATACTGCATACATGCTATCATCCTCTGCTTATGCTAATAACTGTTACCTCAAATATTAATGTTTTTCCAACAACCTCAGGGTTGTAATCAACAATGAATGCATCCTCTTCAACAGAGGATACTATGCCTATGTCGCTGACAGATGAGTTTCCAATGTTGATTTGTGAAATAACATAATTTAGGGCTCCATTGTCAATCATGAGGAATTCTGTTTTCTCCCTGTTTACTGTTATGTTTCCTGCTGGGCTGTGCTGAATCAGGATTCTTCCTTCACCACCATGGTAACTGCTGTCTATTACTGTTATCGTTGAATTCCAGCTAAAAACCTTTATTGTTGAATTGATATCGGGCCTGTTCAATATTGTGACATTATCACCATCTATATCCTCAATTGTTGCATTCCATCCCCAGAAATAATGTTTGAATGATACTGTTTCATTTAGAATC
>JASEEW010000038.1 GCA_030019485.1 Thermoplasmatales archaeon
ACATCTTTGGAAGAACCATGTCTTCAGGCAGTAGATTATGTTGCTAATGCGGTTTATAGAAAGTATGAGTTCAATGATGAAACATACTACAACATAATTAAACCAAAAATTAGGGAAGAAATTATAAAATGGTGAACCCTTCCCTACTCGCTTCCATCCCACTTACATGGGCATCATCCTTTCAGGAGGACTTACTCACCAAATAAATATATATGTTTCCTCCTATATAAATCTATGGTGAAAGATTTTTAAACCCAGACATGACAAAATGCAAAAGTTTAGGAATTGTTAGAAATCAAACAAACTTTTCTGCCCTCCACTCTTAGGTTGTTTCCAAGTTGTTTTGTCATCAGGTAACTCTATCCTGCCGTATTTCCCGCCCCCGCCAGGATGAATAATTACTTTGTTATCCCTGAATGCCTGGACTGCGCCTGTGATTTTTTCATTTGTGTTTTCTTTAATCTCATCCATGGATGCATCAACCAGAACATTTACCTCGTTTCCAAATTTTTTTATAAGGTTGCTCCATTCAGCAAAAACCGTTTTTGTCAAAGGCGTGGTATTCAGGGCTTTTGCAATGATTTCAGATAAAGGTATCAGACACAGATATTTCGGTCTGTACTCTGGATGCTCTGGCACAGGGTAATCTGAAAGCTCCTCAACCCTGTCCTTCACACCCTTTTTTATTATCCCACCGCAGATGCATCTCCATTTCTTCATAACTGCTTCCCTCATTGTGTAATGCCTGTAGCATTTTATGCAGGCGCTCTCATTATATTTTCCCTCCTGAGGGGGCAACCCAACATTCAGTATTATTTTTCCTTTTTTCCTGAGAATGGCATTTTTTATGTTTTCAAAATTCGCTTCCTCTATCTCAAACCTGTTGAATTCCCTGGCAAGACGCAAAGGATAAGGGGAGTTATGAACAATGATTCCCTCTGCTATGTAATTTTCAAATTCTGGTACTGTGTAGTCATACACAAATTCGCAGTTTGAATTCACCCATTTAATATTTACTATCTTTTCTAAGATTACGTCACTATAAGCATATGTCTCTAATTTTTTAATCAGGTGAGAAGTTTTTTCAACATTTCCCCCGTTTAGGTTTCTGATGAGATTAAGATATCTTACAATATGACGTCTTTTGAATGAATCCCTGCTATTATTTATATGATATCCATATATGCTTGGGAGATGAGAAATTTTTATGTTAAGGGCATCATTTACCTTTTTTACTGTTTCCCGCAATGGCAGATGATCAATGAATGAATCCTTACATTTCTCGTGGAAATTTAACAACATTTTTTCTACTTTTTTATTCTTAACTTCTGAATTGAATCCTATTATATCATAGAATTTGGTGATTGAATCTCTACCATATATGGATACTTTATGCCTATATTTTTTCTTGTTTTTCTCCAGCAAGTTTTTATAAACACACGCCCTTATATCCAGTCTTAGCAACAGAAATTGCACTTCTTTAACAATGTCTAAACTTGATGAGCAAAGCTCTACACTATGATCACCAACGGTACCTTCAGCATCATATAATCCTCTTAAAAATGATGCTATCTCTTCGTTGCTCAAATCAAATATTATCCCAGGTACTTTTCGTTCCCTTGATTTGATAAACAGATTATTCCCTCCAATTTGATGAATAACATTTAAAAATGCAGGATAATATCTAATTCTGTATGAGTTTTTTGTTTTAGATTTTGATATTCTTCCGTGAACATTAAATAACCTGTAAACTAAATCCCTATACAGCCTGAGCAGTTTTTTGTTTTTATCTGTAAAAGAAAAACCTGTACTTTTTCTTCCTTTCTCTAAACCACCATCACCCAGTAAATACCCCAAAACCTGACACAGCTCCTTACTGGTTTTAGTAGGCAATCTTATGTTTGGCTCTATACCTGTTATATGTTTATCCTTAAATTCCTCATAATTTAACTTGTAGATACAACACATTTTTTTAAGAAAATCTTCCTTAATCTTTATTTTGTCATTCTCCATAAGGCTAACAGAATCCTCTGTTATGCTAAGAGCATTGGCAATGTCTTTCTGCAAAAAACCGTTTTCCTTCCTTTTATTCTTTAACACCTTCAACCCTTTCATAGAAATCTTGTAGTGCCTTCTCAGGCGTAGGTTTAAATGTTTGGATGCCCCTTTTAATGGTATTACTCTGAGTGATACTATTAAATCCCCTCTTTTAAGTTCGGATGCAAATTTCTCAATAATATCCTCATTCTCCATAACAAAAAACCTATGATTACCAGTAACCTTAATCGTGTTTCTTCTTGTAGATATTTCTAAGAGCATTTCCGGTGCTGGAAGTTTATGAACCTTAACACTTTTAGTTTTCCTGCACTTCAGACCATTATTAAAGTCTATTGATAAAACATCAAGACTGGATATGTCCTTAATAGGTATCATCCTCCCATCCCCAGTGTAAATATTTGTATCAGGATGCAAACAATGCGCATCAGAATTTGTCAGAAAGGTTAGTGGCTTTAATTCCTTTATCCTGTCTGCATAGTCAGAATCAGCGCTCAATCCCAGCTCGGCAAATGAAACATAATCAACCATTTCACCATAGCAGCTTTCTAAAGAATCATGGTATGCATACATTGCAGTCCACGGTGTAAAGGCATGTGATGGACCTATCATTGCGTTCACATCCTTTGCGCACTCTGCGATTTGCTCACCGTTCATGGATAATTTTGGTCTGCCATCAACAGCAAGGTTTGTTTTATCTTTTATTTTCTTTATAAATTCTTCAACGGAGCAAAGAGAAGGAAAAAACAGGAGATGATGAACCCTCATCGCGTCTTCAACCTCTGCTGTGAGAATAAACCTTGTTTTGTTGAGCTCAAATGTTCCTTCATCAACTTTCTGCATTTCCTTTATTTCCTTCAGCCATGTAGGATGCAGGCAGTCCCCTGTTCCAACAATGTGAACGCCTTTTTTAGCAGCCTCCTTTGACAGAACAGGAAGTGTCATTTTCTGGCTGACTGCACCTGAAAACCTGCTGTGAATATGCAAATCCGCATTAACAATCATAAAAAGCAAATAAATATATGCAGTAATAGTTTTTTGTATGTTTACATGTAAACCATTGTTTACATGTCAGGCAAGGGTTTATATTATACGAAATGCAAATAAAAACTGGTGAAAAATATGATACGAAAAAAAATGATGTTGTTTGCCCTGCTGAGTGTGGCGGTTGTTATAGGCTCAGGTGTTGCTGTGTACAACATGGATGTGCTGTATATGGTTGGAGTGCATGAGACGCTTGTTTCCCTGCCCGAAATGTTTTTGTCCAACAGCACAGGTTTTTTTACTGTTGTAACAATGGACAGTAAAGGCAATCCTGTCGGTGGAAAGGACATAGTTGTAGAGCTGGAAACATCTGAGCATAAAATGGAGTTGTTCAGGGGGAAAAGTGATGAAAACGGGTTTGCAACACCCCAATTTAAAGTCCCAAAATATACCGGGAATGCCAGGATGATAATAATCTCTGGTAATGACAAACTTGTACAGAATGTAGAAATAGTGAATGAGTCCACAGTAGTAAGAACAATGATTTCCACAGATAAACCAATTTATCAGCCGGGTCAGATAATACATATAAGGACACTGACGTTTGATGGGCAAAAGCCTAAAGCATTTATTGGCAACATAACCGTAACCATCGTTGATCCAGATGGGAATAAAATATTTAGAAAAACATTGGAATCAAATGAGTTTGGAATAGCAAGCCTTGATTACCCTCTTTCTGACCAGTTGCCTATTGGCACATACAAGATTAATGTTAACGTGAATGGTAAAGAGGAGGAAAAATCTGTTATTGTAAAAAGGTATGTGTTACCAAAATTTAGAATAGATTTTGAAGGAATTAATTCTTGGTATACTGTTAACGAGACAATAACAGGCATTATCAATTGCACATATATTTTCGGTCAACCTGTGAAAGGAGAAATAAACCTCAAAGCCAGGGCGTATTACGGGGTTTGGACAACAGTGTATCAGGAGCAGGATAATATCAACGGCACATACTGTTTCAGCATACCACCAACGAACTATGCTGTTGGTCTCCCTATAAACATGGGTAATGCCTACCTGGAACTAAATGCTACAATCACGGATGAGGGTGGGCATGCAGAAACAAAAACAACCCTTGTATCAATAGCCAGGGAGCCAATTATTATTGATGTGTTGCCGGACACGAATGTTGCAGGTGTTAGTTCAATATACTACATTGTAGCACGATACCCTGACGGAAGCCCTGTGAAGAACGGTGACGTAACATATTGTCTGAATAATATTACATATTATGATGTCACAGATGAGAAAGGGATTGCTGCGTTTACATTCACCTACGATGAAGAAAATGATTTAACAGTCACAGTTTCAAAAAACAATGAAAGTTCAACAAAAACAATTACACTTAGTGAAGACTGCATCAAGGTTGTATCAGACAAGGGATGCTACAGTGTTGGTGAAACAATGGAATGCAATGTGTTTTACAAAGGCAGTTCTTTTACAAAAATAGCCTATTATGACGTTGTCTCAAAAGGTTTTGTTGTCACAACAGGGCATCTTATGCTAGAGAATGGAAAAGGCTCATTTACCCTGACTATCGCATCTGATATGATAGGCAGTCCAATGATAAGAGTGTATAAGGTTGAGAAAACAAACGAGGTTGTTAAAGACGCATTACTTATATCTGTTACGCCGTCACAGGATGTTAATGTAAGTATAATATTTGACAAAACAATATATAAACCGCATGATGATGTCAGTATCCGTCTCCATGTGCAAAACAATGAAACGCCATTGGTATCCGCGATAGGGTTGTCCATAGTCGACCAATCAATATTTGAATTATATGAAAGATACGGTGGTTTTGAGGAAACATTTTTTGAGCTGGAAGAAGAATTTATGCATCCGCAGTATCAGATAAACGCATATATCTTCGGGGAGGGAGAAACAGTACCAAGCACATTTGAAACAATATCCGCAAATGAAAATGCTGGTTACACACTCTGCACCTATAACGCCCACATTGCAGCAGCAGAAGAAGTCAGAGAAAATGCTGTGAACAGATTCTGGGGGAGTCTGACAGTGATGGGTATTGCAGGATATTTCTGTCTTATCGTACTTGGTATAAGATATAAACCTGCGCTTACATTATCCATAGGGGTTCTTGTTTTAATATCATCTGTTCTGCCAGTAATGATTTATTATGTGTGGGTTTCTGGTTTTATGGCTGCTGGTGGAGGGGACATATCTGAAGCAGGGGGAGGTGTTATGCTTGGGGGTAATTTTACTGCTACTACAGGAGGAAATTGGGTTGAATGGAAGGGAACTGATGCTGCTGTGAATGCACTTGCTACGGATGCATATGCTGGGCCCATCCATACTACAGAGTCAGGGCCAACCTACACAAGGTCATATTTCCCGGAAACATGGTACTGGGCATCATGCATAATCACGGATGAAAACGGTGACGCAGGCGTTAACCTTACAGCGCCTGATTCTATAACCACATGGGAGATAAAGGCTGTCTCATCAACAAAGGATGCGCAGCTTGGTGTTGGTGTGAAAAACCTCACAGTCTTCCAGGAGTTCTTTATCGAGCCTGATATGCCTGTTTCCGTTGTAAGAAAGGATGAGTTTCCGCTCAGGGTGCTCGTATACAACTATTGTAATGAATCCAGGGACGTTACGGTTTATTTGGAAAGCAGTTCATGGTTCACACCTCTTTCAGAGTTGATTCAGAATGTGACTGTTGACTCCGGACATGTGTCCAGCGTGTTGTTCAGAATCAGGGCAGAGGATGTTGGCGGCTACAATGTAACAGTTTCAGGTTTCAATGGTGAAGAATGGGACAATGTGGTAAGGGTTATGACCGTGGAGCCTGATGGTAAAAAATTTGATGAAACAGTAAATGGTGAGCTGACAGATAACCAAACAGCAAATGTTACAATAGAGTTTTCAGATGACAGGGTGCCTAAAAGTGAGAATGCATATGTCGTCCTGCAGGGAGGCATGGATGCGGTTGTACTTGATGGCGCAGAAAAATACATCAGGTTTGTGTCAGGATGCGGTGAGCAGTCCATGTCAACCTTGGCTATAAACATTTTAGCGTTTAACATAACGTTAAATGGCACCGATGAACAATTATTTGAATATGAAAATATGGTTACTCAAGGTATTCAGCATGAGTTAACATTTCTCAAAAACGCAGAGAATGGCATAGGAAGGGGCATAGTATGGTTCCCTAGTGACAGGGATGTGCATCCCTGGCTTACATCCTGGGGCCTGATTACGTTCCAGGATGGCAGAAATGCTGGTTTTGAAATAGATGAAAGCATTATTGGTGATATGCAGAAATGGCTGGTGTCACAGCAGTCTTCTGATGGCTCCTATGTGTTTCCTGAATGGGGGCTTTATGAAACAACAAACCCGATACTGAAAAGCAAGAAGGTTGCTACAACAGCATACATCACAAGGGCGCTGCTCTACTCAGGGTATCCGCAAAGTAGCAATGCGGTACAGAAATCAATAGGTTACATAGAAGGGCATATTGAAGAGCAGTGGAATGATCCTTATACGCTCTCCCTTGCATTGATAGCACTGGAATACGGCAACGGTGACAGTAGTTTAAGAAACAGTATCGCGGCACAGATTGATGCATTGAAAAAAGAGGATAACGGCACATACTGGGAGTCAAACAGCAGCATGATCACAGATGCCGACACAAACTACTGGTACAGAGGAAGATGTAACGGCAGAATCACAGAAACAACAGGATACGCCATAATGGCATTGCATATGCATGGAGGATACGAGGATACTGTGAGAAATGCGATAAAGTACCTGCTTAACCACAGGAGCGGCATGGGCGGGTTCTTCTCAACCCATGACACGGTTGTAGCATTTCAGGCGCTTTCCACCATGAGAACCATAAACATTGAATGTGTTCAAAGCAGTGTGTTTGCAGAAAACATGCTTGTGGAAACAATAAATTTCACAGACGAAAACAAGGACATCACATACCTTATAGATTTAAGAGATTATCTTAAAAACAGCACAAAGGTAACTATTCAGGCATCAGGCAAGGGAACAATTCTCTATCAGATATATCATGAGGAATACATACCATGGGACAAGGCAGGTATGGAGCAACCTGGTGAACTAATGCTTGAGGTGACATACAACACAACAAACATAGCAGTTAACGACACAATCAATGCAACAGTAACACTCCAGTACAGGGGAAACGCCACCATTATCAGAATGCTACTTATAGACCTTAGGGCACCTACAGGCTTCTCATTTATAGAGGAGGATTTTGAGGAATATGATTTCATAGACTGGTATGAGGTCAAGGATAGGCAGGCAATAATATACATTGAAAACGTAGCCAAAAATGATGTTATAACATTCTCATACCGTCTTCTAGCCAACGAGCCCATAAAAGGGGTCATCCAGGGTGTTAATGCGTATGACATGTACAACCCAGCATTGAATGCAGGGGTGGAGACTGTGGGTGTAGTGTCAGTCTAATACAAAATATAAATATATGCATACAGCCATAGGGAGAATAAATGATACCTCAAATCACGTTAAAGGAAAAGATAATACTTCACCTGTTTTTCTATAAGGATGACGCCCTCTTCACCCCAGCCCCCTATCAGATGACACAGCAGGGAATAGCAGAAGCCCTTGATGCTGACAGGGCACATGTGTCTGTTTCCTTAAACGAGTTGATAAAGAAAGGTTATGTTGAAAAAAGGACAGGGCATGTGAAAAAACTGATGAGGCGGAGGAACATATATTTTTTAACACATGATGGGATAAATCATGCGCAAATGCTTAAGGACAGGTTTGAGGCACTTGTTGTACATACGGAAAAGGGTGAGATGAAGCTGAAGAATGTGGAGGAAACGATAAAAGGAAACCTGATTGATGCCCTTAAATATATCAGGACAGATGAAAAAAAACTACCGGAGATAAAGATTGCAATCCACGGTAAAAAGACATTTTATGGTGCAACAGTATTTCTTTTTGGCTACATAGTGTTTCTATCATCATTCGCATACATATTTTTAAATAATAATTTATCATTATCATTTTTCTCAGGAATCATTTCTGTTTTTGTGATGGGAATAGGGTTAAAACAACTATGGAGTGATGAGGTAATCAGAAGGAAAGTAAGCATATTTATCAGTGCAAACCTAGCGTTTATCCTTTTGCTTATCGTACACACCGTGTTTGAAACTGAATATCTGCTGGATGATGTTTTAACATCTTTTGGTGTAATAGGCACAGTTTTTGCTGTGAGCATTTTTGGATATTTTATTCCGTTAAAAGTTAGATGCGAGATGCTGAGAACAGTGGGAAGCACATTGGTGTCAGTAAGCATTTTATCAATAATTATAGGCAGCAATGTTTTAGGTTTTTCCTCCTTCTGGGTTTTATCTGGTGTGTTATGCCTTGTGGTGGACAATGAGATGAGAGAAAAAAACAATGATTCAAAAGATTTTAATTTGGGTGCAGGTGTCTCAGTCATAGGATGCATATTTCTAATAATTTATACTATCACTCCTAATATTTCAGCATGGAACATTTTGCTGTTGACAGGCTGGTTCTGCCTAGGGTTATTTATTATTGGTGGAAGGTTCACAAATCTGAATGAAAATATAATGAAAACCCTTCGCTCATCTGCACCAATGGGCATAGGTATTATTTTCGTTTTCTTCAGCATAATCCTTGCAGCAAACAATAGGTATATGAGCAGTGTTATCGAAGCATGTTTGGGCATAACAGTAGGAATCTATGGTTTGAAAGGGATTTTGAAAATGGATAAAGGGATGGTTCTACTCTCATTGTATTTTCTCTTCCTGATATTTTTCACCCTCATCTCAGTTGTCTACAGGTTGTAAACCACACTACCAAAACATTCATAACAGCATAAAACCATTATGTTTTGGTGATTGAATGCAGATAAGTGGTTGTGGGTATGTGTGCTCGGAATGTTTTTTGAAAGCAGGCGGCGCCTGCCAGTCTTGCTCCAAGGAAAGCGAGGTTGTGGAAAACTGTGAGATAATAAGCTGTCTGGAGAAAAAAGGTATCGAGCATTGTTTGAAATGTGCTGACAGATACAAAAATGGTGCAGTATGTAAAACATACAAGCAAGGGCTGCGCCACTGCCCGTTAAGAATTGGTGTGCTCACAAAATGAGTTAGATTTCGGCGGTATTAACCCGAGAGGAATATGAATCCTTATGCGGTTCCCGGCCTGATTTACGTTACAGTCTACTTGTACCTTTTGCTTGTTGTCCTAAGATTTAATGCAAAGAGGGATACAAAAGGGTGTTTGCTGTTTTTATATTAACTGTGATTGCATGGTCTGTTTCTGAGGGAATGAGGAAGCTTGTTGTCCCCCCAAGTATAGGATATGAAACATTCTGGTATTGTGATTATGCAATTCTTTTCGCAAAAACTATGAGCATTTCTGCAGGCTTCATGCTTGCAACATTCTATCACTTCTCAGCCGTTTTTCCAAAGAGGAGGGGAAAAACCGGTATAATAATAGCATACATACCAGCGTTGATATACACACCCATCATCCTTTTTGCAGATGAATTTATCAGGGATGTGAAACCAACACATGAGGGTTACGGCATCGTTTACGGCAGCCTCATAGGACCGGCAATTACTCTCATGATAATATATTCTATTCTTATATCATACAATCTATTGAAGTCATATGCAGAAACAAAATCCCTGCTTCAGCGCAGTCAGATAAAAACCATTTTTATAGGAGCATTTTTAACAATGCTCATGGGCATAATAACGGTGTCTATGATTTCATCAGGAATAGGTATTCCCTTCTGGATGCCGGAATCAACATTCCTCCTGCCCCTTCTTATCTTTGTTTCTTATGCTGTGATTAAATACCAGCTGCTTGATGTTGAGATGCTTATCAGGAACAGTATAATCCCCTTTGTAACCGCGTTTTTAATGGCAGGGCTTGGCGTACCCATAGTCTGGGGGGGCCGCGCTTCTGTTTCTATCAGTAAATCCGGGTGTGTTCGCAGTTCTCACCCTATTCGTGATGACAGGGATCATCTTCGGGCATAATTTAATAAAAGAATCAGTTACAAGCGTTGTTGAGCTCCTTTTCCCCAAGGCTGAAATGGAGGGAATGCAAACTGGAGGAGGTGTTTCTGATTAATACAAGCGGTGTGGTGCTTGCTCATACAGAAACAAGGGAAAAGACAGGCGTTGTTGATTCTGATATAGTAGGGGGGATGCTTACTGCAGTACAGGATTTTGTCAAAGAGTCATTCCATGCTGAGGACAGGGAAACCCTGAGGACGTTAAGTGTCGGAAAAATAAAAATGATTATAGAGCATTCACCAAACACATATATGGCTGTTGTGTTCACGGGTTATGAAACAGAGGAGTTACGTTCAGATATCAAATTTCTTCTCAAAAAGGTTGAGAAAAAATATGGCAGAGTTTTAGAGGGGTGGGATGGTGATAAAGAAAAGATCAGAGGCATCGAATCCATGGTTAATAATCTGTTTCCAGCAACAGCATAAGGGTTTTACGTTCCAACCTGCAATGGGCTGACAATTTTTTTCAGTGTTGCTGCTGCTGACAGTGCTGCGAGATAGCTTGTCCTAGGGTTTGTTGGACATGGGAAACTTTTTGTCTCTGTTGTTATTTCCCCAAATTCTCCTTTTACAGCAATTTTGTGGATGTTCTGCCTGATTTTTGGGTCGCAGACTATTTTCACCTTTGTTTTTTCAACACCTACGCCTGCAATGCTTAAACAAACAGCAACATTGATGTTTTGCGGGAAATATTTTATTGCCTCATAAGCAGAGCCTTCGAAAACAACTGTTTCCTTTTTTAATTTTTCAACATCTATCCCTTTATCCTTTAGATATTTCACATCCTTTAAACCAGCAGGCGGCTTTCTTGTAACAAGGATTACCTCATCAATTCTTGAGCCTGATGCTGACTTAACACCATCAACACCTGCTATTGCACCGGATGGAAGATAGATTTTGCATTTATTTTTCTTTGCAATGCCCATAAGTTTTTCCATTAGTTTTCTGTCTGCAAATGCGCCAACACTCATCACCATGAAATCCTTACCGCCTGATAAAACAAGCTCCCCGTACTGTTTCACAGCATCAATAGATGCTGATTCAACAACAAGGCTGACATCATCAATGAAATCATTAATGTCTTGTTTTGGTATTCCCTTCTTTAATGAGGATGTCAGAACCTCTGCCTTCTCTGAAACTGTGTTCAAAAGGTAAACTTTCTCTATTTCATCAATGTTTTCCACTGCCTTTGCTAGAATTGTTCCTATTGCACCGCAGCCTATGATTCCAATGTTCATAATAATAAATAGAGATAGGGGAAGATAAAGTTTATTTCAGGGTTTCTTTAAAGCCGCATTTCGGGCAGACAACCTCAACAGGTCTTTCCAATCCTGTTACATCCAGGGTTTCACCGCATTTCTGGCAGTTGATAACAGCGCGCTTGGAAGGCATTAAACCTGATAATTTCCGTTTTTTCATCATCCTAAGACCAGCGCCTGCGCAGACAACTGTGATAATTATTACAGCTGCTATGAGAATTAATGTAAAATCAAATGCTGTGCCTGGTTTTCCCTCAGCAGATATGCTACCCATGTACTCGTTGTTGTTTTCATTCAGTTCATTAACGGTTCCATCAGCATCTAGAACAATCCTGAATGAGTGATTGCCTGCTTTTGCTACCCACAGAAGCGTTGCCATCGCTGTCCTGTTCGTCCAAATAACACTGATGCTGGTGCTGTCAACAAGCACATCATCCACATACAACGACACATCAACATCATGTGCAGGACCCCAGCCCATGTTTCTGATTGTAACATGGAACAGCACCTGCTCACCCTCCACCGGTTGCTCATTTGAGCAGGTAATCCCGATGATGGTGAGGTCTGGTTTCAACAGATCCTTACCAGCTGAGCCTGTGCTCAGGTTGAAGAACCTGTCAAACACGCCATCATTGTTTTCATCAATGCTGAGTTTGACTGATGCAGCATCTGCTTCTTCCAGCCTGTCCCAGTCCTCCACCACATAAGAATGTGTTACACTGCTGCTGATAGACATTTCTGATACTGTGAACTGTTTTGTGCCATTCATAATAACCAGTGAGTAATATTTCTCACTGTTTGATGTGATTTTCACAGTTCCAGCATCCATACTTATACTGAAGCTGTCCACTGTTACTGTGGATGTGTTTGATTCAAAGCAGTAGGTTTTCCCAGTGAACTCACCAGGGCTGAACTCTCCAGGACTGTATTCCCCAGGACCAA
>JASEEW010000039.1 GCA_030019485.1 Thermoplasmatales archaeon
CCGAATTGACATTCCCATAGTTTTCATTTTGCAATCTCCTGTAAGAACAACATATATATACACGAAAAACATTACGTGAAACACGTTTAACACATCTGGTGAAAAACATGGTGAAAGGATTATACGCTGCAGGAAAGCTGAAAAAAAACAGGCATAACCTTAGATGGAGTGACAGATACTACAAGAGAAGAATGCTACATCTTAAAGAAAAATCTGACCCCCTGGAGGGGACAAGCCAGGCAAAGGGCATAGTGCTGGAGAAGGTTGGTATTGAGGCAAAGCAACCGAACTCTGCGATAAGAAAATGCGTCAAGGTGCAGCTGATAAAAAATGGGAGGCAAATCACTGCTTTTGCAGTCGGTAACAACGCGATTAGTTTCATTGATGAGCATGATGAGGTTTTGGTTGAAGGTATTGGCGGGAGGATGGGTAGAAGTTATGGCGACCTCCCCGGTGTAAGATTCAAAGTTATAAAGGTGAACAATGTTTCCCTGAACGAGATGGTAAGGGGAAGAAAGGAGAAACCTGTGAGGTGATGAAAATGCAGAAACTGTTTGACAAATATGATTTAACCGAGGTCACTGTCAGCGACAGAGGACTGGGAAGATACATAAATCTTGACCCGTTGTCCATCCCGCATATTGGTGCAAAACACGCTAACAGATGGTTTGGGAAGGCAAAGGTCAACATTGTTGAACGTCTTATTAACGGAATGATGAGAACTGAACATGCAACAGGTGATAAGGCAAGAACATATAACATAGTAAAAAATGCATTTTCTGCTATTGAGAAAAAAACAAAAAAGAACCCTGTTCAGACATTTGTGAATGCTCTGCAGAATGCAGCACCAAGAGAGGAAATCACCCGCCTGCAGTATGGTGGAATATCTGTACCAAAAGCTGTTGACATAGCACCGCTGAGGAGACTGGATATAGCATTGAGAAACATATGTCTGGGAGCAATCAAGGTATCACATAAAAACAAAAAAAGAATAGAGAACTGTCTGGCTGATGAAATCATAAATGCAGCAAAAGGTGACCCAAACTCATTTTCTGTGTCTAAAAAGGATGAGATTGAGAGGGTGGCATCCTCTGCACGATGATGATAAAGTAGTTAGTAGTTAGGGCAAACTTCCAAGCTGGGTAGACTCGCAGATATTAGCAACTTGTAAACTGGGAAGTTTGGGATTAGGGGTTAGGAGCGAACAAGGAGTCAGGGGTTAGGGATTAGGGAAAAACGATTCCCTATCTACTATCCCCTAGCTTCTTGCATGCCCTAGCCCCTAGCTACTATTCCCTAACTGCTTGTACAGGGTGATAAAAAATGGGCAGGAAAGAGGAGCTGGCAAAAAAGGTTCAGCAACTAATGCATGATTTAAGGCATATAAGAAATATTGGGACGGCAGCGCACATAGACCATGGCAAGACAACACTCAGCGACAATCTTCTTGCTGGGGCAGGCATGATATCAGAGGCACTCGCAGGCACACAGCTTCTCCTTGACTATGATGAGCAGGAACAGGCAAGGGGCATAACAATCAATGCAGCAAACGCATCAATGGTGCACAAGTATGGCGGCGAGGAATATTTGATAAATCTTATTGACACACCAGGGCATGTGGATTTCGGCGGTGATGTTACGAGGGCGATGAGGGCATTGGATGGCGTGATTATTGTTGTGTGTGCTGTTGAAGGGGTTATGCCGCAAACAGAAACAGTTATACGCCAGGCGATGAAGGAAAAAGTTAGACCTGTTTTGTTCATAAACAAGGTTGACAGGTTGATCAATGAGTTGAAGGTTACGTCAGAGCAGATGCAGCAGAGGTTTGTGAAAATCATAGGGGAGGCAAACGCGCTTATCAAAAGATATGCCCCTGAAGAGTTTAGGAGTAAATGGGCAGTAAAAGTTGATGACGGCTCTGTGATGTTCGGTTCAGCATATAAAAAATGGGGGATTTCCATTCCTTATATGAAAAAAACAGGCATCACTTTCAAGGACATATATGAGCACTGCGCAAAAAACAGGCAGGAAGAGCTTTCCAAAAAAGCAATACTGCATGAGGTTGTGCTTGATTCAGTAATTAAACATCTGCCTGACCCTACGGTAGCGCAGAAATACAGGATTCCGCAAATATGGAAGGGGGACATTGACTCCGAGATTGGAAAAGCCATGATGAACTGTGATGAAAACGGTTCTCTTGCATTGATGATTACAAAAATTATTATGGACCCCCATGCAGGTGAGATTGCAATTGGCAGAATATACTCTGGCAAAGTAAATAGAGGGCAGGAGGTAAAAATAGTAGGGATGCCAAACCCATACCATATACAGCAGGTTGCTATTTCTGTTGGTGCTGACAGACTGCCTGTTGAAGAATTGAATGCAGGGAACATTGTGGCAGTATCAGGTGTTAAGGATGCTGCTGCTGGTGTAACAATAACAAATACTGATATGGAGGCTTTTGAAAAAATCGTGCATTATTCTGAGCCTGTTGTGACCGTTGCAATAGAAGCAAAGCATATGAAAGACCTTCCTAAACTTGTTGAGGTTCTCAGAACACTTGCCAAAGCAGACCCGTCTCTGCAGGTGGAAATTAATCAGGAAACAGGTGAGCATTTACTTTCAGGTATGGGTGAACTGCACCTTGAGATTACGCAGTACAGAATCATCCATGAGCAGGGTGTTGATATTCAGGCATCACCGCCCATTGTTGTTTACAGAGAATGTACTTTAGGAAAAGGTGGGCCTTTTGAGGGTAAATCACCAAACAAACACAACAGATTCTATCTGGAGGTTGAACCACTCCAAAAAAATATTGTTGAAGCAATGCAGTCAGGTGAGATTCAAACATCTGGAAAGATAAAAGATTCTAAGGCGCTGGCAAAGAAACTCCAGGAACTAGGCATGGACAAAATTGAATCAAAAGGCGTTGCAGCATTCCATGACACAAACATATTCATTGATGCTACAAAAGGCATACAGTATCTGCATGAAACAATGGAGCTGTGCATTGAAGCATTCCATGAGGCAATGAAAAAAGGCCCTCTTGCTGATGAAAGATGCATGGGGGTCAAAGTTAGGCTGGTTGATGCGAAACTGCATGAGGATTCTATTCACAGGGGTCCTGCCCAGGTCATACCGGCTGTAAGAAACGCGATTTATGGTGCGATGTGTCAGGCAAAAAGAAATCTGCTGGAGCCTAAACAGAAGGTTTTCATTAATGTGCCCCAGGAGATGATGGGTAGTGCAACAAGGGAGATGCAGCAGAGAAGGGCGAGCATAGAAGACATGAAGCAGGAAGGGGACATAACAACAATTATATCAAAGGCGCCTGTTGCTGAGATGTTTGGCTTTGCCTCTGCAATAAGGAGTGCGACAGCAGGAAGGGCGCTTTGGAGCACTGAGCATGCAGGTTTTGAGAAAATACCGTATGAACTGCAGGATAATGTTGTCAAAAAAATCAGGGAAAGGAAAGGATTAAAACCTGAGCCTTATGATGAAGTATATTATGCAAGCTGATAAAAAGAAAAACATCAAAAACAGGTACAATCTATCAGCCGATTTTTACAATTCCAGATACAGGGACATTCAGTATGAAAAATATGCGCGAATGCTGAATGGTATGCATTTATCAGGAAGAATCCTTGACCTTGGCTCTGGAACAGGGATGCTTTCTGATTTTTTAGATAAGGAAGTGATAGGCGTTGATTTTTCCATTAACATGTTAAAAAAATCCAGAAACAAAAACAGAATTCTTGGGGATGCTGAGTTTCTCCCTTTCAAAAGCAATGTGTTTGATTTTGTTTTGTCATTCACACTGGTTCAAAACCTCCCTAGTTTTAAAGTATTCAAAGAGGTGAGAAGAATATTAAAACCAGACACATTATTTGTTTTAACACTGCTGAGGAAAAAATATGATGAAAATGCTAAAAAAGAGTTAGAAAAAGGTTTTTCTATACTGAAAGAGGCTGACTGCGGGGAGGACACAGGATTCATCTGCAGAGCAAAAGATAAATAGGGAAAAGTGTATTATGGGTATGCATAGGTGATTAAAATGGCTGAAAAACCACATATGAATTTGGTGTTTATAGGACACGTAGACCATGGAAAATCCACAACAGTTGGAAGACTCCTGCTTGAAACAGGCGTTGTACCAGCCCACGTTATAGAGGAATACAGAAAAAAGGCTGCTGAGAAAGGCAAAGCAACATTTGAGTTCGCATGGGTAATGGATGCGCTGAAGGAGGAGAGAGAAAGAGGATTAACCATTGATGTCGCACACAAAAGATTTGACACAAGCAAGTATTATTTTACAATAATAGATGCGCCAGGGCACAGGGATTTTGTGAAAAACATGATTACAGGCACATCCCAGGCTGATGCAGCAGTTCTTGTTGTCTCTGCAGCAGAAGGTGATGGGGTTCAGGCGCAGACAAAGGAGCATGTGTTCCTTGCAAGGACGCTTGGTGTAACGCAGCTCATAGTTGCCATTAACAAGATGGATGCGGCAAAACCAGGATACAATGAAAAAAGATACAATGATGTGAAGGAGGATGTTACAAAGCTACTGAAGACCGTTGGATATAAGATTGACACTGTACAGTTTGTTCCAATAAGTGCATTGAAAAGCGACAATATAATAAAACCTTCTGAAAATATTAAATGGTTTAAGGGGGCAACATTTCTGCAAACACTGGACAACCTGAAGGTGCCTGAAAAACCAACAGCTCTCCCATTGAGACTACCTGTTCAGGATGTTTACACCATCACTGGTGTGGGCACTGTTCCTGTTGGAAGGGTTGAATGCGGTGTTATGAAAGCCGGGGACAAAATAATATTCCAGCCAGCAAATGTTGCAGGCGAAGTAAAAACAATTGAAATGCATCATGAGCAGATACCCCAGGCGGTACCAGGGGACAATGTAGGGTTCAATGTCAGAGGAATAAGTAAGAAGGATGTAAAAAGAGGTGATGTTGTAGGGCATTCTGACAACCCGCCAACAGTTCCGAAAACATTCACCGCCCAGGTTGCAATACTGCAGCACCCATCTGCGATTGCAGCAGGATACACACCAGTATTCCACTGTCACACATCCCAGGTTGCATGCATATTTGAGGAACTGCAGAAAAAACTGGACCCAAAAACAGGGCAGGTGAAGGAGGAAAAACCAGAGTTCCTGAAAACGGGTGACATTGCAATTGTTAAGATCAGACCAACAAGACCAATGGTGATTGAGAAAGCAAAGGATATCCCACCACTCGGAAGATTTGCGGTCAGGGACATGGGTCAAACAGTTGCCGCAGGACTATGTATAGATATTGAAAAGAAATAAATTGCAGAAGTTTATTTCATAAACGGTGTAGAATTACATGGCACAAAAAGCAAGAATCTCTTTGACAGGTACAGATCCAAAAAAAATGGATAATATCTGCCAGCAAATCAGGGCGATTTCGGAGAGAACAGGTGTGGGCATGAAAGGGCCTATACCGCTCCCAACAAAAAAACTTGTTGTACCTGTGAGGAAAAGCCCTGATGGTGAAGGCTCAGAAACCTGGGACAGATGGGAGATGAGGGTTCACAAGCGCCTCATAGACCTTGATGCTGATGAGCGTGCACTGCGCCAGCTTATGAGAATACAGGTGCCTGACGGTGTTAATATTGAGATTGTTTTGAAATCATAAATCAACAGGGTTTTACTGCAAAACAGTTATATATTCCTTAAACCCATGTTTTATTTTGGGTGAACAATGGCTGTGGATAAATCTGATATTGTATATTACACAGGTTATGGTATTGCAGGAATCCTTGCAGGTGTCTTTGTGCTATTATACTCATTTAATATGTTGAATCCTTTACAGGCATTTGGATTGTGGATGCTGTTCGTAGGGTTTGCAGTTATTGTACTGGGCTGCCTGAAAATTGCTTCTCCTAAAGGCATGCCCACCCTTATAGGTTTTGGGGCAGTGCTTGTGATAATATCTGGGTGTCTCAGCGCGCTCGCATTCCAGTTTTTATCCTTGTGGTCATGCATAGCTATAATCATAATACTGTTCAGCGCAGGACTTGTTTGCTATGGCTTGATAACATTAAGGAGGGAATAGTATGGCTGCGGATTTGCGTAAAAAGGTGGAAGAAGACAGGGGCATGCTGAAAAAGATAGAGCTTGCAATACCAGGCTTCAGGGGCTACAGGAAGAGGGAGGATTTAAGAATCGCGGACAGTTTGCTGAGAGCGCAGCTGGCAGACAGGTTAAAGAATGTTGGCGCGCAGGTGGAGCAGTGCAGGCAGGATTTAGTTAAAAGAATGGAACTGGAGTTGCTTGAGGATGCAGCACGACTCGTAAACAATATTCAGAAGACTGAGAACAGGGTAAGGCATGCTGAACAGGGGTATTCAGGCATATCCAGGGATTTTAGAATAGAGGAAAAGGAGCTGAACAGGTTGTATGAATGGGACCTGAGATTGATTGAGGATATTGATAGGATAAGGGGTGAGGTTGCAGCCTTGCAGAGCGCTATTACTGCCCGGGACAGGGCTGAACTGCCAACACGAATAAGGGCAGCAGCAGATACAATACAGGATTTCAACACCCTGTTTGATAAAAGAATTGAAATAATTAGTGGGGTAGGAGTGTGAGAGTAAATGATATTTAAAAAAAGCGACATACCAAAAGCAGATGCGAGAAAAACATTCCACTGGGAGGATGGATACAAAGGCGAAAATGTAATGTATAGAATACCAAGGAACATTCAGTGGAATGATAATGTGGTTGTAAGAGAAGATGAATATGCAATATTTTTCAGGGACGGGAAGGCAATGCATGTGTTTGACAGACCTGGCAGATTTGCCATGACTACAGAAAACATTCCTGTGCTTGGCAGACTTGGAACCGCGCTAACGGGCGTACAGCAGCTGGGTGAAATTTATTATTTACAGAGAAGAGAACTCAGAGGGAAGTTCGGCACCGCTGAGCCTCTTGCTTTCAGGGACACTGATTTCGGACTTGTTAGAATTCGTGTGTTTGGCAACTTTGCGTACAAGGTAGTAGACCCAATGCTGTTTATAACGCAGTTTGTAGGTACTGAGGGAGTATCCTCAAGTGATAAGGTTATTGACTGGATGAAATCACAGCTTGTAATGTGCATAAATGATGCCCTTGGTGAGCTGAAAAGGGATAAGAACATGGCTGTTGTGGACATGCCTGCGTATTTGCAGGAAATAGAGCAGGTTGTTTTGAGTAAAGTAGGAGATGGTGCTGAAAGATACGGGGTAAAGATAACCAAAATCGCAGATTTAAATATTAACCTGCCAAAAGAGGTTCAGGAGGCTGTTGATAAAAGGGGTGCGATGGGTGCTCTCGGGGTCGGCTACATGCAGTATCAGACAGGCAAGGCAATCGAAGGTGTTGGTGCAGGTGCTGCTGCAGGTGGTGGAGGAGCGACAGGTGCAATGGCTGGCTTGGGTGCAGGTGCTGGTGTTGGATTGGGTGTTGGTGCAATGATGGGGCAGGCAATGCAGCAGCCATCGCAAGTACCGCAGGCACCAAAACCAACTGTAAAATGTCCTAAATGCAACACTGATGTTCAAGAAGGTGTGAAATTTTGTCCAAACTGCGGGGGCAAAATCACAACCCCTGGTATGATGAGCTGCCCTAAATGCAATGCAGAAATGAAAATAGGCTCCAAGTTCTGCCCTGGCTGCGGTGAAAAACTGGTAAACAACTGTCCTAAATGCAATGCAGAGTTGCAGGCAGGAGCTAAATTCTGTCCTAACTGTGGAGCAAAAACAGGATAAGGTGATAATAATGGCTACACCTGTAGAGAAAGAAAAACCAATAATGTGTGAAAGCTGCGGGGCGCCGCTGAAAATGGGATTTGGTGCTACATTGATTACCTGCGAGTACTGCGGCTCAAGCATGACTGTAAGCGGCGAGGTTGCAAAACTCATTTCCAAGCACAGCATGCTGCTGAATAAAATAACACCTGAGCAGGCAGTAGAGGCAGCAAAGAAATGGATGGATTCTGGTATTTTCAGGGTCGGCGTTTCTAAAGAAGCCAGAATCACAGAAACAGCCCTGAAGTATCTGCCAGTCTGGACAGTACCAGTAACGGTGACAGGGAACTATTCTGCTTCTAGTTCAGGAGGCTATTCTGCAGATGTAAGGCAGATGAGCGATTCATGGAAAGAAAAGGATAAAAAAGGCTTTTTGAAAGGGCTTGGTAAATTAGCAGTCAAAGGAGCTGCTATAGCAGCAATTGCCGCAGGCGCGGGTACCACAATGAGTTCACGTGGAAGGGACTCAAGAGGTGTAGGCATGATGCTTGGCGGCACTATGGTGCATGGTGCTGCTACTGGTGGGCAGAGAGGACCCGCAAGCGGTCCGATTAGCAGGCAGTACTACGAACTCATGCTTGCCAGGCGTGCCAGCGATATAGATTTAAATCAATACCAGATACCATTGCAGGAAAAAGAAATATTTGCGATTGGCAAAATCCCATCAGATGCTGAACTGCTCAATGGTGATATGCTGGAGGAGGAGGCAAAAGCAAAAGCTGACGCACTTGGCAGGGAGCAGGTGAGAAAAGAGCTTTCACATCAGTACGATACAATACATGCGCTGAATATCAACACGGCTCTCGGTGAAGGAGAACTTATACACATACCTGTATGGTTCGTAAACTACGAGCATAAAGGTGTGAAGAGAGTGGCAGGCGTTGATGGAATCACCTGTAAAGTGGTTAATGGCACAAGACCCACGGTTTCGTTAGGTGTGTTGGGGAAGAAGAAAGAAACTTAAAGGAGGACTAGTCAATACCTGATACTGCCATGTTTTCCTCATTGCCTTTGCTGGTATAAACTTTTTAGAAACAAAGTTCCCCCACTTATCAAATCCACCTTCAATCATTAAAACATAAATACGGGGCTTATACATTAAACCCCTACCAAAACGGATACAATACCACACGTATCATTTATTGCTGATATAGCAGCATCCATCAACACCTTCCCCAGATAACGATGCTCACCAATAAATAGGCCATAATTTATCAGGAATGCTCATAACTATGTGCCTATGAGGCACAATTAAACATGGCTTTACTCACAGATCCCGCCCATATTTATCAGTATAATTCTTACCACAATTCGAACATAATCTACTATTACAACCATAAACAAGCGTGTGTGTTTCATTACATTTTTCACAATAATAAACAAAAACATTCCCGTTCTTCTTTGCGTTTGAGCATTTTCTCTACCTCTTCTCTTTCAACATCTCGTATCTCATCATAGTGAAAGTAACAAAACCTAGCCCAGTTACTATTATCTAAAAATATGTCTTTAACAGAATAATTATTTTTTGAACCATGAAACCAACTAATTTTTATAGGTGGAGATATATCTACTTCTTTGCACAGTGTGTTCACATACTGTGTAGGGCTTTCCTTCTACAAAAAAGGATAGCCCTCAATTATCAAAAAGAAAGGAGTTTAATACTTTATATACTATGAAAAAATGATTTTTGGGAAAGGAAGAATTGAAGTATTTCTGGACAAATACAACTATCTTCTTGGGGAGACTATTAATGGAAGAATGTCTTTGAAACTCAAGAAGCCTGTTCGCGCAAGAGGGCTGAAGGTTGCATTAATAGGTGAGCAGAAAACAATGCAGCATGGAGGATTTGGTGGCGTCAGTACTGGAAGGGGGCATCGTTCAAGCACACAAACAAGGTGCATTTATAATTTCGAAATCCCACTTGACGGTGAAAAAGAATACACTGGCGGGGAATACACATTCCAGATAAAAATCCCGGAAAACTTACCCCAGCCCATGCTCCCCCCGGGTGCTATGGGCAGTGTATTACAAATGGTTACTGGAACAACCCAGAGAATAAACTGGTATGTAAGAGCATACCTGGATGTTCCAATGGGTCTTGATGTTTCTGGAAAAGTTCAGGTTGTGATTGGGTAACGTCTATCGTCCCAAAACTCCTATATTCCCTCAACAATTTTTTTATTTATTTTTTTTACCTGCTAATATCAAAATAAATTAGAAAAAAACCAAGGTGGCTCATTAGATAAACTTATAAACATCTTTTAAACGTTTATCATACTTCATTTCCTTTTCCATTTCCATAAGCATAAGGATGCGCCTGTAAGTCGCTGGATGTGTTGAGAACAACTCATTCGCTCTTCTCCAGTGCGATTTTGCCTCTTTCTCTACAGCAATCTCCAATTCTTTTTCATCAATCATGCCGTCCTTATCCAAATCGTAGCTGTCCATTCTCTCCCTAAGAAGGGTGTAATCATTCACTGCCTTAACAGGATCACCAATATAAAAAGCTCTTACACCACTCGGCTCATCCTTCCTGCTTAACGAAAGCCCATATGCAATTTTTGTGAGGGCAGAGCATAGCCCGTGAGGGTTGCCTGTAACACCAGCTGAGTAGGCATCCGCATAGTATTCCCTTATTCTTGAAAGTCTAAGCACAAGCATCTGAGAAACAAGATAGACTGTGTAGGAAAGCACTCCAACAATGATCGCAAATAATAATATCTTCCCCTTACCTTTGCCTCCCCCTCTAGAATATCTGAGGAATGCAAAAAGCGTTCTTGCAACCATGTACGTAAGCAAAGGCACTGCAGAAACCAAAGTTATAGTTATAACATCCTTATGGGTAATGTGTCCTATCTCATGTCCTATTACGCCCTCAATCTCATCTTTACTCAGTTTCGACAAAAGCGAGTTGTGCACAACAAGTGTGCAATCATTAACATTCCTGCCGAACACAAACGCATTCGGCGATGGGTTATCTATCACCGCTACTCTCGGCATTGGTATACCCGACCTCTCACACAGCCGCTTAACCATATTGTATAGAAATGGGTTGCCCCTCTCAGAAATATAATGGTTTTCCCTTAACCCTGTAGCTTTTCTTACAATGGCTGGCGAGATGCGCCACTGAGTGAAAATAAACAGAGCAACCAGAGCAACGATTATTACTATGCTGTACCAGACAAAACCAAAAGGTATCTGAAACACAAAATGCAGAACATAATCCACTATTATCATGAAAATGAGTAACAAACCAACAACCAGTGATATTGTAATATTTGCACTTCTCTTCAGCATACTAAGCGAACCCATAAAAAATATTATTAGTGTTGTGAAATATATACCTTTTTATTATGGTAGAGGTTGTGCAACAAATCAGCTGTCCGGGCTGTGGGGCTCCAGTCAAAGTAGTACCTGGAGAGATTATAATTACGTGTGAGTATTGCGGTTCTGATATGAAACTTGGTGAGAAATTCTTCCTAAACCACTCAATAATTCCAGGGAAGTATCAAAAGGAGGATGTTGTAAAGATTGTCAAGAAATGGATGAGGGTTGGCTTTTACAAGCCTGATGACTTGGCAAAGAGATCAATAATCAAAAGTGCAGAATGCATCTTCCTACCTTTTTTCATCGCTCATATAGAATCGCTAACGAAATATTCCGGGTTTTTCACAAGAACAGGAGAAAACACCCCAAGGAATGGTGAGTTGAAAAAAGAATATTTCTGGAAAGTACTTGGAAGACGTGGATCGAAATTTCCGACAAAGGAGTACCATATACCATTGAGCGGAAAAACACAATTCAACATTATTCACATTTCAAAGAATGCAAAATTTCTCAATTCAGAAATTGATGAAAAGGAAGCAGAAAACATTGCTAAACAGGAAGCAGGTATGCATCAAAAACACCTTCTTGAAGATACTGTTGATGTGTTCTCATCACTAGATACAGGGTGCAAAATCATTGATACTGAGCTGGTACATGCGCCAGTATGGTTTATTGAGTATAATTACAAAGGGCGAGTTTATAAAATGCTGGTGGATGGGGTGTCTGGCGAAACAATCAAAGCAGATATCCCGTTACCAGACACTTCATTCAAAGGGTTCTTCAAAGAAATGAAAAGAGGACTGTTTTCTAGAGGATAATTATCCACGCTTATAAAAGGTAGAAAGTTATTTTAGTTCTGAAAACATAATGGCTTCTGTCTGTCTTGCTGAATAAAATTTGATACAGAAGGTTATATCGCAAAAAATTTGCAAAGCAAATTTTTGCTCTCTGAGAGGAAAAGCTTTATTTTTCCTCTCGCTCGCAAAGTTTGCATAGCAAACTTTGCTCTCTGCAGGGAAATCGTGTTATGATTTCCCCGCGCTCGTGAATTTTCCAAAGGAAAATTCACTCGTGCTTCGGAACGCTTTGCGTTCCTCGCATCTTTCGCTAACGCTCAAGATGCAGAGGTAGCTAAGCCCGGTTTAAGGCGCCGGCCTTGAGCAGCCTTTTTCTTTTTCTAAAGAAAAAGAAAAATATTTCGGAATTGTCACAGACAATTCC
>JASEEW010000040.1 GCA_030019485.1 Thermoplasmatales archaeon
GGTAATGAGGAATTTTCAAGAGTTATGAGCCTGCTAACTGCTTTTTTAGAGATGAAAAGAATTGTTCATAATTTTGTGAACCCTCACATGCGGCTAAATGGTTTGACCCCTGCAGAAATGGCAGGGGTGAAACTGGGGTTAGGATGAAACAGGTTACTTTCATTAATCAAATATTCATACATGACGATAACATGACAATATCCTATTTTTTTGTAATTATTAATACATGGGCAGACAATAACCATTGGGATATACCTTGAAGACAGCGCAACATAATAGGGGGCGGCATAGCTGGGGGATGTAAAAAGATCCTCTTTTTTCTTTTTTTATTCTAAATTTTTTTACCCTCTATATTCATATCCGATAGAAACACTTTCAGCACCTGTTTTCCTTAATGCGCTCAATCTAACAATCTCAGGGTTTAAATCATCCAAAAGTTTTTTCATTCCCTCAATATGCCCGTCACCAACAACAGCAGCAACGTTTTCATATTTTTTGCTTAACTCCCTGATTTTCTCTGCCATGTAATTGTTTCTTTCATCAATCAATGTTTTCTTCAGTATTGGAAATTCGGAGCCAAAAATCTCCATGTACTGGTCATAGTCTGCTTCAAATTTTTTTATTTCTTTTTCAACCCTTTCCTTTCTGATAAAAACTCCTACGAATCCAGAAAACAAAAGTTTTATTTTCTCGGAAAAACCCATGCCGTTCCAGATTTTTGAGAAAACATATCCTGAGTCCATGTCAATGAATGCTATACCTATCCCAAGTTTTTTTGCTGTGTTAATCGCAGCAAGCATTTCACTCCCAACAGATACACCATATTTTTTCGCGATTGCCTGCTGGAAAACCGCAAGCATCCTGTAAACAAATGGAACATTCTTTTTCGGCTCCCTGCTTGTCAAGGCATAGTAACGCGCAGGATCAAGCTCAATCCCAACAATACTTGGTCTTCTTTCCAGAATTATTTTCTCTATCTCATCCCCTATGTCAAACACATGCCCCACACCAATTAGTGTTATCATATCAAATCCTCGTTTTCTATTTCCTTACCAATATCAAACACATGTCCTACACCAATTAGTGTTATCATAGTAAATCCTCATTCTCTGTTTCCCTGCCTATGTCAAATACATGCCATGCACCAATCAGTGTTATCATAGCAAATCCTCATACGCAGAGTTTGCTGCGACCGCGCCTTCAGCGCAGGCTGTAACAATCTGCCTAAGCCCGCCTGTTACATCGCCAGCAGCATAAATTTTTTGTAGATTTGTTCTCTGGTTTTTGTCAACAACAATGTATCCTTTTTCATCTGTTTTCACACCAATAGATTTTGCAAGTCCACTGTTTGGTTTCTCACCAATGGAAACAAAAACACTATCAACATCAATGTTTTTTATGCTGCTGTTCTTAACATTTTTAATCCTGACTCCTTTAACAGTTTTGTCACCAAATATTTCCTCTACAACAGAATCCCATATAATGTTTATATTTTTCTCGAAAACCTGGTTCTGAAGAATTTTATCTGCTCTCAACTCATTTCTTCTATGAATCAGGGAAACATCCGAGCCAAGGTTTTTCAGATGCAACGCCTCAATCACAGCAGCATTACCCCCTCCTACCACAACTGTTTTTTTGTTTCTGAAAAAAGGGCCGTCGCAGGTTGCGCAGTAGCTAACGCCCCTGCCGAGAAACCCTTTTTCACCTTTAACATTTAGTTTTCTTTTCTCAGTTCCAGAAGCAAAAACCAGAGCTTTTGTTTTGTAATCATCTTTTGATGTGCCAATACTTATTCCTCCGTCAATCTTAATTTTTCCAATCTTTCCCATTTCATGTATTTCACAGTATTTTTCTGCCTGTTTCTTCATTTTTTCCATCAGCTCCATACCGGAAATAGATTCAAAACCAGGATAGTTTTCAACAACCGGTGTCAGATTCACTGTTCCGCCAGCAATTTTTTCATCAAACACCACCGCTTTTAATCCAAACCTACCAGCATACATACCTGAGGTTAATCCTGCTGGTCCTGCGCCGATTACTGCTAAATCCATAAAGGATAATGGGATTTGTAAGGTTTAAAGTTTTATCAAGTAGATAGAGATTAGCAGTTAGGGGTTAGGGGTAACCTTCCCTGATTAGCTCAGGCAGATTGCCATTGGCAATCTACCATTCTTTTTCTTTTCCGCCAAGCCCTTTCTTTCTCTTTACATCCTACGGAAAATGCTAATGCATTTTCCTAGGAACGTACGGAATGCTTCGCATTCCGTAGTAGAGAAAGAACGCCCTTGGGTTTAAGAAAGAGAAACAGCCAATTGCATAGCAATTGGCTTAAGGCAATTTGCCTCTGGCAAACTGCCATTCTCTTTTCTTTGCGACGGAAAAGGCTTTGCCTTTTCCTAGCATCGTACGGAATTTGCAATAGCAAATTCCGTAGATTTCGCCAGCGTTTTTCTTTTCTCCCTGAGAAAAGAAAAAGGCTGATGGAAAACTTTTTTATGATAGGATGCATTCTCTGAATAGTGGAACAAACGACCTTGTTGCTTATGGTTTCTTTGTTTGCATCATTCATAGCAACATTCATTACAATCCCATGGCTGATAAAAAAAATGAGTCATGCTGGAATGGTCGGCAAAGACATGAACAAGATAGACAAACCAGAAATCCCTGAGATGGGTGGAATAGGTGTTTTAATAGGGTTTTTAATCGGTTTTTTTGCTTTAATAGTTCTAAAAGTTTTCAAATTAACGCCTGAGACGACGGCTGCACTTTTCACAATTGTTGGATGCGCTTTTGTCGGAATGATGGATGATGTGTTCGGGCTGAGGCAGAGGGTAAAAGGAATTCTGCCAATGATATTTGCACTGCCGTTTGCAGTGTACATCAGAGGTACATTTGTTTACATCCCGTTCATAGGAAACATAGATCTTGGTATTTTTTCACGTGTAATCCTTGTGTTTGCTATTGCATGCGCAGCCAACGGCATGAACATGCTTGAAGGCTTCAACGGTCTTGGAACAGGACTTGGCATAATAATGTGTGTAACGCTTATGTTTGCATCATTTATTCAAGGAAAAATTGATGCCCTATTCATTCTTTTCCCTCTTTTAGGTGCTCTTTCAGCATTTCTTTGTTTCAACAAATATCCTGCGAAGATTTTTCCGGGTGACACAATGATGCTTTTCACAGGTGCAGTAATAGCATCTGCAGCCATTATCGGTGGTTTAAAATGGATATGTTTTGTTCTGCTTGTTCCAATGGTTGCTGAGTTTTTCCTGAAACTGAAAGGAAGGTTTAATGCAGAATGCTTTGGGACACCTGATGAAAATGGTTATCTGAGATATGATGGAAGGACAGAGTCATTAACACACATAGTTATGAAAAAATGGAAGCTGAAGGAATGGGAGGTTGTTGGGGTGTTATGGGGGGTTGAAGCCTTGATTGGCGGAACTGCGGTTATAGTTGTGATGCTAGATCTTATATAAATGTGAATCCCAAATTTATTATATTAACTAATTATTATGGATACTGATGAAGCTCTGGTATGATTTCAAGAACTCGCATGAACCTGCATTCTTCAAACCATTTTTAAAAAAGTTTTCAGACTATCAGAGTTTTGTTACGTTGCGTGATTACGCAGAGGTAATCAAACTCGCAGATTTCTTTGGGATTAAGGGCAGAATTGTTGGTAAGCATTATGGTGGAAACTATGTGAAGAAAGCTTCAGGATTATTTTTCAGGGATATTCTCCTTTATATTAATGCCAACCGGTTTGATGTTTCAATCAGTTTTAATAATGTGTACTGCACACATGTTACTAAAATGAAGCGTAAAAAAGGAATATCTTTTACAGACAATGAGAAATCCGTTTTTGCAAACAAATTGTTTTTCAGATTCATAGATTATTTAATAACCCCTTCAGCAATACCTAAAGACAAGTTAATTAGACAAGGTGCTAGAAATATTGTTCAGTTTGAGGGCTTTAAGGAGGATGTGTACATTGCTAATTTTAAACCCGATCAAAATTTTCTAGATAATCTGCCATTTAAGAAATTTGTTACCATAAGGCCAGAAGCTTTTCAAGCGTCTTATGTAGGAATGAAAGAGAGTATTGTTCCAAAGCTGGTTAAAAGATTTAATAAGGAAAATATTAATGTGCTTTTTCTCCCGAGGTATGTAGATGATAGGAATTATGTTAAGGGAGCAAATGTTTTCATTCCAAAAGAGCCTTTAAATGGGCTGGATGTATGCTATTACTCCAAAGTGGTGTTAACTGGTTCTGGAACATTTGCTAGGGAGTCTGCATGTATGGGAACACCAGCAGTGTCCTTTTACCCTGATGTTCTTTTATCGGTTGATAAAAAGTTAGTTGATGAAGGAAAAATATTTCATTCAAGAAATGTCGATAAGATTGTTGATTATGTGATAAAAAGTAAGAAAAAATCTTTAAATCTGGAGAGATGTAAGAAAGTACAAGAGGAAGTTCTAAATATTACAAAAAACATCTTGGAAGAGATTAAAGGTGATATCTATTAAAAAGGTATGTGTGATGGGTTTAGGATATGTTGGTTTACCAACAGCAGCGATTCTTGCTACAAGAGGATTTAGTGTTGTTGGTGTGGATGTGGATGATAAAAAGGTTAATCAAATCAAAAACTGTAAACTATCAATTAATGAGGCTGGGCTGGATGTTCTTTTGAAAGCTGTAATCAACTCTAAAAACCTAACAGTACAAACAGACATAGTAGAGGCAGATGTTTTTATTGTATGTGTTCCAACACCACTGAATAAGAATAAAAAAGCAGACCTTAGTTTTGTGAAAAATGCGGTTAGATATGTTGGGAAAAAAATTATGAAAGGAAATCTTGTTATTCTGGAATCAACTGTGCCACCAGGTACAACAAAAGGATTAGTTCGAAAGATTTTAGAAAATGAATCCAAATTGAAATGTCCAGGAGATTTTTATTTGACGTATTCCCCTGAAAGGGTTCTTCCTGGAAACCTGCTTAGGGAACTTGTTAAAAACAATAGGGTAATAGGCGGGATAGATGTCGATTCAGCAAAAAAAGCGGAAGACATTTATTCAAGTTTTGTTGAAGGAGAAATATGTCTTACAGATACGGTCACAGCAGAGTTTGTTAAACTAATGGAAAACACATACAGGGCAGTGAATATTGCTCTGGCGAACGAGTTCGCAAAAATCGGAAAACATGATATTAACATTAGGGAGGCAATAGAAATCGCAAATAAACATCCAAGAGTAAATATCCTAAATCCTGGTCCTGGTGTTGGAGGCCATTGCATTCCATTAGACCCATGGTTTCTTGTAGATGAAAATTCTGAATTGATAAAAATTGCTTTAGAAACAAACAAGGGCATGCCAGGATATGTGTGTAAACTCTTGGAAAATGTGTTTAAAAAAGCAAAGAAAAAAATTAAAAATTCAAAAATTGTTTTACTTGGAGCAAGTTATAAGAAAGATGTAGATGATATTAGAGAATCACCTACAGATAAAATGATAAATGTTTTAAAGAAGAAGGAATGTAATGTTGTTGTCTACGACCCCATTGTTGAACATTGTCGTTATCTTGAAAAAAATTTCGAAAAGGCATTCAAAAATGCTGATGCATGTGTAATCGTAACCGATCATTCTGTGTTCAAAAACATCGACTGGAATAAAGTTAAAAAACTGATGAATAACAACCCAGTTTTGATAGATACCAGAAATATTGTTAAGGACGTCAAAGGATTCATATCAGAGGGGTATTAGATGAAGGTTTGTATTGTAGTTGGAACAAGACCTGAAATAATTAAAATGTCACCGGTTATCAGGGAATGTGAGAAAAGAAAGTTGAACTATATGTTAATTCATACAGGTCAGCATTACTCCTACAATATGGACAAAATATTTTTTGATGATTTAGAAATAAAAGAACCGAAATACAAACTTGATATAGGTAAAAAATATTCCACTGATTGTTCACAGGCAGGGGAAATGATTAAGGGCATAGAAAAAGTTTTAACAAAAGAAAAACCTGATATTGTTCTTGTTGAGGGTGATACAAACTCTGTTCTTGCAGGTGCTATTTCTTCTGTAAAACTTCATATTAAAACTGGGCATGTTGAGGCAGGACTCAGAAGTTTTGATAGAGGCATGCCAGAGGAAATAAACAGGATATTAACAGACCATTGTTCAGATTTACTTTTTGCCCCTACAAAAATTTCTAAACAAAATCTATTAAATGAAGGTATTTCTAAGAAAAAAATTTTTGTTACAGGAAACACAATAGTTGATGCTATACATCAAAATTTGAAGATTGCAAAAAAGAAATCAAAAATAATGAATGATTTAGGAACTGGAGATGAATATGCTTTACTCACAGTTCACAGGCAGGAAAATGTTGATGTAAAACAGAGGTTTTCAAATATTATCCTGGCTCTAACAAAAATAGATTTTCCAGTTATTTTCCCAATACACCCCAGAAGCAGGAAAATGGCTAAGAGATTTAAACTGTATAACAATTTGAAAAACGCAGTAAGACTAATTGAGCCTGTTGGGTACTTGAATTTCCTTAATCTTCTATCAAGTGCAAGACTTGTTCTAACCGACTCCGGTGGCATCCAAGAAGAAGCCTGCATCCTGAACACACCATGCTTAACACTCAGGGATAACACAGAAAGACCTGAAACCATTGAGGCCGGAGCAAACTATCTGGTTGGGACAAATCCAAAAAGGATTGTGAAAATGGTAAACAAAATATTGAATAATCGTGTATTTGAGAAAAGGATGAGGAATGCGAAGAATCCGTTTGGTGATGGAAGGAGTGGAAGGAGGATTATACAGACAGTGATTCAGGAGTTAAGGTGAAGATGAGTTTTACTGAAAGTGATGATGAACACAAATTATTAGCTTCAATAACAAAGTTGCTAAGATGGATAGATCATAATGGATACAGTGGATACGATCCATATGATGCGCTAAATAGCCCGATTATAAAATTTTTTACTTTTAATAGAAAATATCTAAGAATTGGTGCAACACAAGTAATAAAATGTTTGCCAATCAATACTCGAAAATTTCTAAAAACACAAAAAAGTATTAATCCAAAGGCTATGGGGTTATTGGCATCTGGTTACCTAAAGATGTACAGAGTTACTCCTAAAAAGGATTTTTTAAACAAGGCGGTTGAATGCTTGAACTGGCTTGAAAACAATTATGTTAGGGGTTATTCTGGTAAATGCTGGGGATACAATTTCGATTGGCAATCAGGAAATTTTTTCTTACCAAAATATGAACCATCTGTAGTTGTTACATCTACAGTTGCTAATGCATTTCTTGATGCATACAAAATACTAAAAAATGATAGTTATCTAAACATGGCTGAGAGTGCATGCAATTTTATACTTAATGACCTGAACATTTCCGAGGCTTCTTCAGGGATATGTTTTAGTTATACCCCTTTTGATAAAACTAGGATATTCAATGCAAGCATGTTTGCATCGTCCCTGTTATCTAAGGTATATTCATATACAAAAAATGAAAAATTTCTTGAGTATGCAAAGAAATCAGTAAACTATGTGGTTGACAAACAATGTCATGACGGCTTTTGGTACTATGGGTACAAGGAAGATGACACTCTTTTGAAGCAAATTGATTTTCATCAAGGCTTCATTATTGATGGATTACTTGATTTTATGAAATACACAAACTTAAATTCTGATAAATTTTTTGGTGCCATAAAAAAGGGCGCAGAATTTTATAGAAAAAAGCAATTTATGGGAAGTGGAATATGTAAATATAGATATCCAAAGCTTTATCCTATCGATATCCATAATCAGGCACAGGGGATAATTACTTTCAGTAAATTAAGTAAAATAAAACCAGAATATCTAGATTTTGCAAAAAAAATTGCAGGTTGGACAATAGAACATATGCAGAATCCTGCTGGATACTTCTACTACCAGAAACACGGATATTATATAAACAAAATCCCTTATATAAGATGGGCACAGGCATGGATGCTGTTGGCATTGGCAACTTTGTTGGAGGCCATTAATAATGAAAAGTAAAATAAGGGTTCTAATGGTTGGGCCGCTTACGAAAATCGGGGGGGTTGCCAATCATACAAAATCTTTGATAAAGGTAATGGACGATAAAGACATTGATATCTTGGTGTATAATTCTTCCTTTGAAGGGGAATTTCCAAAAATTATTATTAACATAATAAAGATATATAGACGAACACTTGGGTTGCTTTATTTTTCTATAAAAAGAAGAAAATTATTTGGAATTATTCATGTGCAATCTTCAGGAGGTTTACCAGGTTTTCTAAATGCTGTTACTGGAGTAATAACTTCTTCAATCTTAAGAAAAAAATTAATTGTGACATTTCATCATAGTGACACTAAGGGATTTGTGAGCAAACATAAAAAAATAGTTGAATTCGTGTTTAAAAAAGCAAACCGTTTCATTCTAGTTTCAAACCTTCAAAAAAAAGTTTTCGCTGAAGCATTTTTAACAACAGATAAAATTAGAGTTATTCCAAATGGTTATCATTCTTGGCTATTCAGCCCCTACAATATGTTATCTGCTCGTAAAGAGCTTGGCTTACCACTTAGTAAGAAAATACTGGTAAACATTGCAAATCTTGAGGAATACAAGGGACAGAAATATCTAATAGAAGCGATGAAAGAAGTCTTAACTGTAAGGAATAATGTATTGCTTTATATTGTTGGACGAGGTTCATTAAAGAGTTCTCTTCAATCGTTAATAAATAGGCATGGGCTTGGAAACAATATTGTACTTGCAGGTGGTAATAAACCTCGGAAAGAAATCCCACTTTGGATGAATACTTGTGATGTTTTTGTTTTAGCGAGTTTAAGTGAGGGGAATCCAACAGTAATGTTTGAAGCGTTAGGTTGTGGAAAGCCATTTGTTGGAACAAATGTTGGTGGTATTCCAGAAGTTATTATCAATAAGAGTCTCGGTATCCTTGTTGAACCAAAAGATATCAATGGATTGGCAAAAGCAATACTCAAAGCACTCGACACTAAATGGAGTGAAGATTATATTTTAAATTATGCAAAACAATTCACGTGGGATAAAATGGCAGAGAAAACCATGGGGGTTTATGATGAAGTTCTCAAAAAGGCTTAACTATACATTACTAGGAGTTCTAATTTTACTCAACATCATATTTAGGTATCCGACTACTACGCATGAGATTGGCGGTTTTGACTCATTTTTCATCCATGGATTAGTAAACTCTATCTCGGTAAATGGTTATGCAAAATGGATTATTAATCCACTTTCCATCTTTGGATTATACCCATATTCATATCCCAGTGCAATTCCGTATATCCTCTCAGGTATATCTCAATGTACCGATTTGGGTATGGAATGGACAATATTTCTTGTTGGAACATGTGTCGGTATTTTTGCCATATTTACCGCATATCTAATGGCTAGGGAAATAAAAAATGATGACTTGTTCGCATTTTTGGTAGCGTTTACTCTTTCTTTATCTCCCATATTATTAAGTCTTACCCGATGGTGTGCATCTACTAGGGGCTTGTTTCTCAGCTTGCTACCGTTGCTTATCTGGGGTTTACTTAAATATCATAATAAAAATGATACAAGATATGTATTATTATCCGCTGTTCTATTCGTGATTATTGCCGCAATACATAGAGCCACATGGTTAATAATCCCTATTTTTCTTGCATACTTTGTTGCAATAGTAATTGAAAAGACTCATGGAAAAATAAAATTTTCAAAAGAAATTCTGCTACCTATATTAGCAATCCTTCTGTTAAGTGTACTTATAATCTGCGTAATCATATCTACTAACAATCTAATTCCATTGCTTCTTATTATTTTTGTTGCATACTTCCTTAATCCCTTTTTTCAAAAAATAAATAAAAAACTCAGAGCATCTGTGATTATCTCACTTATTTTAATCCTCCTGTTTATATGTAGTTTTATTATGCAATTTTCAGAGATGGGCATATATAAAACTAGTGATATCTGGTACAATTATCAAACAGGTTACTTTTTCGAAGGTTCGGAATGGTATATTCTAATACTAAATATGCTGACCAACTATACCGGACAAATAGGAATTCTAATCTTTTTTGGAATCATTGGCATATTTGTTCTTTTGTTAAAATCAAAAAAAGATTTTAATTATTGGTTTATACTACTCAGCATTCTGTTTTTAATTTCATTATCTGCTTTGGGCACTTATGTCCCAATAGTTCTTTTGCCGTTTTTTTCAGTTTTAATAGGCATTGGATTATGTAAAATACTTAATATAACACAAATGAGAAAATACGGGATTCCAATCATAATATGTTGTCTATTGATATCTTTGTCATTTTCAGGGTTTATGATAAACCATTGGGAGAACATACCACTTGGTAAAACTAACCTTACCCCTCTAATGGAAGATGAAACATATTCCGCGGCAATTTTTCTTAAAGACTATGGGCATGGTACATTCGTTTCCAGTGATAGTATAATAAGCTACAGAATCTCAGCATACTCAGAAACCCCTCTTTTTCCAGGACACAGTGCATGGCCACTTGCATACAGTTTTATAGATAATCCTGAAATTGTAAGCATGACTGAATTTACATTAAATTTGGATTATCTTTATGTTGCAAATAATACAGTGCAGAAAGACTACAATGTGTTGTTAACTCTTGATTGTGATAACACAACTGCCAAAGAAATATTATCAAAATACAATATTCATTATTACATAGAAAATAACAATATACAACCTCAAGACCAATTTTTCAAATCTGTGCGTGAGAAAAGATACAAAATATATGATGATGGTGTGGAAAGTATATGGTATCTCGGAATCGAAATATAACCGAGCAACAGAGGGGATAAAAAATGATTAAATGGAAAAAAATAGCAATGATTGGCGCTTATCCTCCAGCTCATTCTGGAGGAGTTGCAACCCATATCTATGAGCTTTCTAAAGAATTATCGAAATATAATATGATTAAAGTGATAACAACAGACAGAGAAGAGAAATGTTGGAATGATAGTCAAGTTCAAATTCACCAAGAGCAACTGTGGTATCCACATAGGTACACTACTTTGCAAAATATGTTTCAAACTACCAAAAGAGCATATTTACTCAGGAAAAACACTGATTTATGTCACGCTCATGGATTTTTTTATTCAGGTATTGGTTTTTTAGACAAACAAAAGCCGATTGTACTAACTGTTCATGGATATGCATCTTTAGAAACTGTTTCTCGAGGAAGAATCAAGCCAAATTCAATTCAATTTAAGTTCATGAGATGGATTGAAAAAAAGGCTGTGGAAAGAGCGGATGCTATAATCGCAGTAGATAAAAGAATTTATGATTGGATAATTAATGAATTAAATGGGGATACTGAAAAAGTATTTCATATCCCAAACGGGGTAGATATAGAAAAATTTCATCCAGACCTCAACGGCTCTAAAATAAGGGGCGAATATCATTTAGAAAGTAAACCCCTAATTCTCTTTGTAAAAGCTCTTTCACCAAAAAACGGGCCTAGTGTGGCTGTAAAGGCCATGAAAGAAATTATAAAAGTTTATCCAGAGGCAACTCTCCTCATAGTTGGCGATGGATCCCTTAAAGGTAAATTATTAAACTTTACAAAAGAACTCAAAATAGAGAAGAACATTATCTTCTGCGGTATGAAATCAAATAATGAGGCGCCCTACTATTATGCCGCTTCTGATATTATTGTAGTGCCATCTGTCCGTATAGCGGGTGTTGAAGAAGCAACGAGTATCACAATGTTAGAAGGTATGGCCTCAGGTAAACCAGTGGTGGCATCGAATATAGGCGGTTTAAAAGAAATTATCGGTGGAAGCGATGATAGGATAGGTGTCCTATTTGACGAAGGCGATCATAAAGATATGGCTGAAAAGGTTATCCATTTGTTAGACAATAAATCTGTTAGAACAGAAATTGGAAAAAATGCTAGGGAATATGTTGGATCTAAACATACTTGGGAAAAAGTTGTTGAGGAAATATCCAAAGTTTATCAATATGCATTAGATACTCACAAAAATAGGGGGAGTTTGAATTGATGGGCATGGTTAGAAAAGAAAAAATAATAGAGTGCAATGACAATTTAATTACCCATCACATCCAACGTAATTAATTAACTGGACTTTTGCGTTTTGCTAACTAGCCTCCCGCTTTCCCATGGTTGATTTATATGGGCAAAGCAAACTGTCCATTATTTT
>JASEEW010000208.1 GCA_030019485.1 Thermoplasmatales archaeon
CCTCAGGAGTATCTATACCTGCAAGACGCAGGCGTTCCTTGATTTTGGTGTAGAAACCAAGGTCAACAATTACATCAATTGTGTCACCATCAATAACCCTATCCAAACTTGCTTTGTACTCATACATAGCCCTTAACCTCCGATTTTTCCATTTGAAGAAACTTTAAATCACCATTCCTTTTGTATGCATCCCATGTAACAGTCCTGTAAAAACAGTCCACGATAAACAGGCTCTCATAATAACACAAACCATTTTTCACAGCATAGGCGTTCACAAGACGTATTAAATCAAAAGCCATCTTCTTGAGCTTCGGAATGTTACTGTTTAGTTTGTTTTTCTCCTTCTCAGACAGGCCTGAGATGAACTTCTGCGTCAACTTCAGCAGATACTGTGACTGCATCAGCTCCTCTGCCTCTTTATCCTTATCCGTAAACCCTTGCTCTTTTGTTTCTATCTGCTTCATATCCATCATTTTGTTTACCTCTTCAGGTTCTCAACCTTATCAGCCAGAAGTGCAATGCTTTTCTTCAAATCACAAAGTGCGATAATGACCTCCTGCATAACATTCGTAGTCCTGATTAGCAGATACGTAGCCACGCAGACAGCAAAACCAGTGTTAATGCACAATGAGACAAGCGTTGTCAGGTCATCCATCAGTTATCACCATTTATTTATTTTTTGATTTGGGATTGAGTCAGGCAGGTTGTAAGACCTTCAACCCTGCTTCTGATTTTGTTCTGCCATCTTTCAAACCTGTTCATGATTTTTCCCATGTTTTCCAGAATTATTTCCAGGTTATCGGAATGACCAATCACCTTGTTCAGAACCAGCTTTGACCTCTGGTCATATTTTAGAATGCCGTCAACGGCATCCTTCAACCCGTAACCAGGCTCCTTGTAATCGGAGATGATTTTTTTGATTTCCATCAGGTCATCCCAGTCCACAACAAGATGCTTATTGTTATGCAGTGATTGTGCAACAGACTCACCAGTAAGCTTCTTCATCCTTGCAAGATCAACAGCAACATCATCAAAGTCTTTTGGCTCGAGTTCCTCATCAAACATTTTCTCAACCATAACCTATCACCATTCATCTATCCAAAAAAATAAAAGGGGGGAGGAGGGGGAGATAAGATTTATTGTTCCTCACGAGATTTTATTTTTTTCATGACCAGCTCGGTCTTTTCGATGTCCTCAAGGCTCTGCTCTTTCAGCGTGGTTTCCCTGAAATCATGATACGGCTTCTTCACCATGACATCATATGGTCCCATGTCAGAGATCACTGCCACTTTACAGATTCCTTTGCTGTCACTCTTTTTCTCCATTAGAACACGGCTGCCTTTCATGATTCTCACTGTCGCATCAGACACTGGTTTGCCTTTCTCATCCAGAACAGGTATTTCAAGTTCTCTTGGCACAAGTTGCAGCTGTGAAGCACTACCAGCGAGTGCATCCTCAATATGCCTCTTGACATACAGGTTAAATCCTGTCATCTTCACCGCCGCCCTGTCATATGCTTCCTTCTGCAGACCTGTTAGGTCGTG
>JASEEW010000041.1 GCA_030019485.1 Thermoplasmatales archaeon
ATTATAAGTAAGTCTGGAGGAAGTGAAGGGAAAGCTGAGCGGGGTGACAGGTTCGTGCTAGTATATGGGGGTATGGCTCTATGCGAAGAACAAGTATTGTAAACAATGGCTGGCAGAACCCATACATATACAATGCGAGGTATGCGGTACTGGTAGCGGGTGGTGATTCAAATTCTCATGACAATTATGATTGTTTTTGGAATGATGTTAAGGGGGCGTACTACAGACTTAAAGATAATTATGGATATGTAGAAGAAAACATGTATGTATTGGACTTTAATCATGGCGGGGACCTAGATGGCTGGAATGTTGCTGTTGACGGTGTTCATATATATGGTCGTAATACTGTTGAAAACATTGAGCATGTTCTCACTGTTGATTTAGCAAGTAAGTGCACAAATAATGATTTCCTCTTTTTCCTTGAAGTCTCACATGGTAGTAGCAATGGTTTTCAGGTGTATGACCCTTCCTCCACCTCACATGAAGCAACAGAAAATTGGGAGGTATATCTAAAGCCAGCCATCAACCAAGTAGGTTATGCGAGATCAGTTGTTATCTTATCTTCCTGTTTTAGTGGAGAAGGTATCGATGATTTGAGTAAGGAAGGAAGGATAGTAATAAGCTCAACTCAAAAAGACGAATATTCATGGGTATGGGGAAGTTATTTTGATTTTGATAATCCTGATACTTCTGATGGTGATGATCATGCAGAGTTTCTATATAATGAGGATGGCAATGGTTTCTTACAAAAAATGGGAAGCACTTCTTCACCACATTCTGTTGCTTATATGTTTGAAAATGGATATGATGCAGCAGGAGATTACGATCCTTTCATGTACTGGCTAGATGCATCCCATCCTAGACTAGATGATAATGCCGATGGTGTTGGTCATGCTAAAGATGCACTTTCCTATACAGACAGTACAAAAGATGGTTATCTAGCAAAACACACCTGTTTATAGGAGGTATATAAAATGGAAAAAGTATCTATTATTAAAAAAGAATCTCATATCATTAGTATAATTTCTTTAATTCTTGGAGTAACATCTTTTTGTATTCCTTGCACACTAATCCTCCTAAACACAATTTTCATCAACATTATTCCTTTTAGCTTCAATTTATTCCTAAAATTTACAGATGTTTCTTTCCTACTTGGTGCTATTGCGATTATCTTAGGAGTGGTTGGTTACTTTAGGAAGTACAAAGATAGACGGTACCTTAAAGGATTTATTTTGGGTTGCTGTGGAATTCTATTTACATTGATTTTAAGGTTCATGGCTACAATGGCTTCTGGGAGGCTTTGATGGAAATGAGTGTATTTTGTAAGGCTATATTATATTTTGATGATGATTTTGATTCTGATGCTGAGGGTATGGATAATGGTTATGAGATTGGTTATGTGTTTCGAACAATGGTTGACAGAACCCATACATGTACAATGGGAGGTATGCGTTGCTGATTTAAGAAAGAACTTTTATAATCCTAACGCCATAAAGGATAACGGTAGTAATGAACGGAAAGCTCATCACGTTTGAGGGTATAGATGGCTCTGGGAAAACAACAGGGTGCAAAAAGGTTTATGCGCGTCTGAAGAAAAAAACAAAGATTGTTCTTGTTTCCGAGCCGACAAAAACATGGCTTGGGGATGGTGTGAGAAAGGCGATGAATGAAAAAGTTTCTCCTTTCACCCATGCTCTGCTTTTCATGGCTGACCATGCAAATCTAGGGGAAAAAATAAAAAAATATTTAGAGGATGGAATAAATGTGATGTGTGACAGGTACAATGATTCAAGCTATGCCTATCAGGGTGTGGAATTGAAAAACATTCTTGCAAAATATAATATTGATTCTCTTGAATATCTTATGGAAATTCAGAAACCGTTCACAATCAAGCCTGATTTAACACTGCTTTTTGTAGTCAAACCTGAAACCGCCATGAAAAGAATCTCACACAGAAAAAAAACAAGGTTTGAAAAAATTCGTTTTCTAAAGGATGTTCAAAATATTTATCTTGGTATTGCTGAAAAAGAAAAAAGATACAAAAAAATTGATGCAAACAGAAATGTTGATGAGGTTGTTGAGGAATGCGTTAGGGAGATTGAGAAGATTATTTAAGCAGTTTTTCTATCATTATCTTTTTCATATAAAATTCTCATAGCCTCCAGACCTGTTTTTATGCATCTAAGCTCAGCATTATGTTTTTCTTTTTCAGAAATAAAAATGTTCTTTGGTCTGTTTGCATAGACAGCGCAAACAGTGCCTGCCTTAAACCCTTTTATGCTTGATAGGATAAACAATGTTGAACTTTCCATTTCAAAATTTAATACATTGCATTTTCTCAGATGCTCTATGAGATTTGGGACTCTTAATGGAAAACCTGTTTTTCTGCATTGCGCACCATAAAAACCTGGTGCGGTGGCAGTAAGACCAACATGATAAGGATATCCTAATTTCTCTGCTGCCTGTACTAAAGATTCTACAACACTGTAATCTGCCACTGCAGGATACCCTTCAGTAACAAAAAACAGGCTTGTGTTTTCAAGACGCACACTGCCTGTGCTTATTACAAGTTCACCAGTCTTTATATTTTTTTGCAACGCGCCTGAACTTCCTATTCTTATAAATACTGGTTTTTTTACTATTTGTGAAATCTCTATCACTGCTATCTCTGTGTTATCAGGTCCTATACCTGTTGACATAACAGAAACAGGCATTTTTTTATATGTTCCTGTGAATGTTAAGTATTCCCTGTTTCTTCCTTCAAAAACAGTTTTATCAAAAAGTTTCGCTGTTCTTTCAACCCTTGTAGGGTCACCGCATAATAGTATGTAATCAGAGATTTCACCAGGAGCAACACCTATGTGATACTGCTTTTTCACCATAGCAACATTTATAAGCCATCCGAGATATAAAATGTTTGTGGTATAATGAAAATGGTTTACCTCTTTCACAAGGGCAGTGATGATAAAAAACTGCTGGGTGGCAAAGGCGCAGGATTATGCAGCATGACAGAAATTGGTTTGCCTGTCCCACCAGGTTTTGTGATTACAACAGAGGCATGCAGGGAATACTATAAGAAAAAAAGGATAATGAAAAACCTTATGGATGAAGTAAAGAAAAATCTGAAAGTAATTGAAAAGAAAGCCGGTAAAATATTTGGGAATCCTGCAAATCCTCTGCTTGTCTCCGTGCGTTCCGGTGCCCCTGTCTCCATGCCAGGGATGATGGACACAGTGCTAAATCTTGGCCTGAACGATGAAACACTCAAAGGTTTAATCAGGCATACTGATGAGCGTTTTGCTTATGATGTTTACAGGAGATTCATTTCCATGTTCTGTAAAATTGTTTTGAATATTGATGAGAAATTTTTTGATGATGTGCTGGAGGAAACAAAGAAGAAAATGAAAATCAGGTATGATTCTGAGATTGATGTAAACTCATTGAAAGATATTGTACACGAGTATAAGGAAATATGCAGAAAGAAAACAGGGAAAGAGTTCCCATCTGACCCATATCATCAGTTAAGTTTAGCCATAGAATCTGTTTTCAGGTCATGGATGGGAAAAAGATGTGTTGATTATAGAAAAGAATTTGGCATAACCCAGGAAATAGCTGACGGCACAGCAGTTGATGTTTGCACTATGGTTTTTGGAAACGCGGGAAATGATTCTGCAACAGGTGTAGGATTCACAAGAGACCCCGGAACTGGTGAAAATATGCTTTATGGAGAGTACATGGTGAATGCGCAGGGTGAGGATGTTGTTGCAGGCATAAGAACACCGAAACCAATATCAGAAATGAAAAAGGAGATGCCAAAAATATACAGTGAACTTTTGAGAATAAGAAAGATGCTTGAAAGGCATTACAAGGAAGTTCAGGATTTTGAGTTCACTGTTGAAAAAAACAAATTGTACATCCTCCAGACAAGAAATGCAAAAATGAACCCGTCTGCATTCGTGAAAACATCTGTTGATATGTTTAGAGAAGGATTAATTACAAAAGAGGAGGCGTTGCTGAGAGTAAAACCAGAAATGCTTGAGACTTTAATGCATAGGAGAATTAATCCAAAAACCGGGGTTAAACCTGTTGCCAAAGGTATTCCAGCATCACCAGGTGCGGCATCAGGCAGGATTGTTTTTGATCCTGATGAAGCAGAGAGAAAAGGCAGAACAGGTGAAAGGGTCATACTTGTCAGGGAGGAAACAAAGCCTGATGACATACATGGTTTTTTCAGGGCTCAGGGAATTTTAACAACAAGAGGGGGTAAAACAAGTCATGCGGCAGTGGTGGCAAGAAGCATGGGAAAAACATGTGTTACAGGTGCGGAAGATGTTGTGATAGATCAAAAAGCAAAAATGGTAAGGATAGGGAAAACAATGGTGAGGAAAGGGGAAATTATTACCCTAGATGGCAGTACTGGTAATATTTATATTGGCGAGGTAGAAACCGTTGATTCTGAGTTTTCCCCTGAACTTGAAGAAATCCTTAGATGGGCTGATGAGATAAGAACATTGGGTGTTAGGGCAAACATTAACACGCCAGAGGATGCTGTTAGGGCAAGAAAATTTGGTGCGGAGGGTGTTGGTCTTTGCAGGACAGAAAGGATGTTCAATCAGCCTGAAAGACTGATTATAATGCAGGAGATGATTTTGACAGAAAACAGGGAGGAGAGAACAGAACTTCTTAACAAACTTTTACCAATGCAGAAAGATGATTTTAAAAAAATATTCAGGATAATGAAAAATCTACCTGTAACAATCAGGCTGCTTGATCCGCCCCTTCATGAGTTTCTTCCAACTGTTGAGGAGTTAACGCATGAGATTGAATATTTAACCCATTTTAAAGATACGTTGCAGGCAGTGGACCATTTACCTAAACATTTGTCATTACTAACCCGTGAGCTGAAAGGCTTGAAAAAAATAAAAGATAAAAAATACATTGACAAGCTTATTGCTGATAAAGAGGATGTGCTGAGAAAGGTAAAAAATCTTGTTGAGGTCAACCCTATGCTTGGACACAGGGGTGTAAGAATTGGTATAACCTATCCTGAAATATATGAGATGCAGGTTAGGGCTGTATTTGAAGCCGCTGTTGATGTTATCAAAGAAGGAGTAAAACCAAAAATAGAAATTATGGTTCCACAGGTTTGCACCGCGCAGGAACTGAAATGGGTTAAGGAGAGAATTATAAAAGTCAACAAGGATGTTGAGAAAAAAACAGGGATAAAAATAGGATACAGGTTTGGGACAATGATTGAGGTTGTCAGGGCATGCATGAGAGCAGGCAGGCTTGCGGAGATCGCAGAGTTTTTCTCTTTTGGAACAAACGACCTTACACAGGCAACTTTTTCGTTTTCAAGAGAGGATGCTGAGAACAAGTTTCTACCATTGTACAATGAAAGAAAGATTTTGCAGGATAACCCTTTTGAAATACTGGACATAAAAGGTGTTGGTAGATTAATGATGGTAACAATAGAATGGGGAAAGAAAACCAGGAAAAACTTGAAGGTAGGAGTATGCGGCGAACATGGAGGTGAGCCAAGGTCAATTGAAATCTGCAGGCAGACAGGTGTTGACTATGTTAGCTGTTCACCCTACAGGGTGCCTGTTGCAAGACTGGCAGCTGCCCATGCTGAAATAAAACATAAATAGTTTTTCAAACCAGCAATTTCTGCTGCCCTATACCTTCAACAATCTCCACAGCATTGCTTGTTCCTATCCTGTTTGCCCCTGCATTAATCATTTTGACAGCATCATCTATTGTTCTTATCCCACCAGATGCTTTAACACCCATGTTTGGTCCAACCGTTTTTCTCATCAGTGCAACATCCTCTGCTGTCGCACCTTTTGGACCAAAGCCTGTTGATGTTTTCACAAAATGCGCGCCTGCTTCCTTTGCAATCTGGCAGGCTTTTATTTTTTCCTCGTCTGTAAGATAGCATGTTTCAATTATTACTTTCACAGCAACCTTCCCAACAACATCAACAATATCCTTTATTTCCTTTTTCACAGCCTCATATTTTTTGTCCTTCAGCGCACCAATGTTTATCACCATGTCTATTTCGTCTGCGCCGTTCCTGACAGCATCTTTCACCTCAAAAATCTTGCTTTCAGGTGTTGCTGCACCGAAAGGAAAACCTATAACAGTACATACCTTCACATCCATGCTGATAAGCAGGTCAGATGCTAAGGAAACAAAACATGGGTTAACACACACAGACCAGAAATTGTGTTTTTTTGCATCATAGCATAATTTCTTTATATCATCAGCTGTTGCATCAGGCCTTAGGTTTGTGGAATCAATCATTTTTTCGAGCTGTCTTTTTGTAACACACATTAGCCCTTTTTCCTGCACAATCCCTGTATTGTTTTACATATTATTATTCTTTACTCATAAGAAAAAAGAATAAAACCTGAAAACCCATGCATGGATATGCATCATATTATTTCCCCCTCACCCTTAGGTGCTTTGGATTTCGCAAAGCATCACTGTAAACCAAAAAAACTGTTAATCGTTATAGGTGACTGCCTCATTGAGTACAGGGGCAGGGCAAAATCCCTCCTTGACTGGGGTGAAAGAATTGTTATAATAAAACAGGACGGCGCAGTTATTGTTCATCAGCCAGTAATGAGGGAGCCTGTGAACTGGCAGCCGAGCAACACAAAAACAGATTTTTCTGCTGATGATAAAAAGTTTATCGTTAACACATACCACAAGCATCCAAATGAAAAAATGAAGCTCACATTCAGGAACGTGCAGATGATGATGGTCACATCCTTGAAAGATAATGCAAGGATTGTTGTCTCAGGCATGGAAACCGATATTGTGGAAAAAATCATGGAAAAGCCAGATGTTATAGAGGAAGGGCTGAGAATAACAAAAAGGGAAAAACAAACAAAATCAGGCATGATAGACCTGTACGGCTATGACAAAAAAGGTGTGCCTGTAATTATAGAGGTGAAGAGAAGCCTGGCAACAATACCTGCAGTGCACCAGCTCAGAATGTATGTTAATGACATCAAAAGAAAAAACATGGAAGCAAATATCAGGGGAATACTGTGTGCTCCCAGGATATCAAAAATTGTGAAAAATCTTTTAGAGGATTACGGGCTTGAGTACAAGGAGTTTGGATGGGTGAAGGAGATTGTTGATAAAAAGCAGAGGAAACTGTTTTAGTTGGTTCATGTGTTATCCTCTTTCCCCTGTCCAGTTCTCACATCCCTGGTATTCGTTTTTCCATTTTTTAACATTATTACACCATATATCATCATTGTTTAAGTAATATTTGCAGTTATAGCATGTTTTGTCCTTTTCTGCTTTTCTTTTCTTTGTTTCCACCCCTTTCTTTATTTCCACAATTTCTTCCTTTGTTTCCTCTTTCAGATATTTCATATGTTTTTCAGATACATACAACTCGCAGTACCCGCATTCCTTGCAAATGGTAGCTTCAACCTTCACCCAGTCTTTCATCATGCCTCTGTAAAGCATTGTGAAAGGCAGACCAGACTGAAGAGGGCGGTTTTCCTCCAGTTTTTTACTCCCGCATTTAGGGCAAATGCCTTTTTTCATGGTTCACATCCCCCAGAACGCCTTTTCCTTTCTCTTGATTTCAATAACATCATCAAGTATTTCTTTCTCATCAAAGGTTAGTTCAAGCGCTGAAAGTTTCTTTGCATCATTTTCTGGTATGCTGACATACAAAATATCGTTTTCCTTTATCTGCCTTCCAATGGTTGGCTCGTCTGCTGCTATCGCGACCTCTTTCCCTGCCAGGGCTTCCTTGTAGCTTTCCTCAACACTTCTTATGCTTTTTATTTTTCCAACGATTTTTCCATCGTTTCTCATTAGCTCCTGACCTGTTCTTATTCTTCCACCAAGAACCCTGACACCAAAAATTGCAGGCTTGCTTGTTCTGAAAATACATCCCTCAAGTATTTTTATTTTCCCAGGATAAACAATTTCTTCTCTTTTCTCTTTTTCCAGGTCTGTTTTTCTTTTCATGCACCATTCCTCATAGTCCTCTAAAAGCCTGTATATGACATTGTTCACAAACAGCTTTGCCTGCTCCTCCTTTGCATCAGGCAGCACCCTAACGTTGAATCCCAGCACCACCCTTCGCAAAGGCTCTGAAACAGTTGATGCCTCAACCATATCTCTCCTTGAAACATCACCAACCTCTGCCTTCTTTATCGGAATTCCTTTGTTCTTCAGTTCAAATGCCAGCCCCTCCAGTGAGCCTATCGCATCAGCCTTGACGACAACACCATCCTCTTCTGTTTCAATAACAATTTTGCACTCTGACTGAATACTCCTTATAACGCTGTCTATATTGTTTACCGCAACCTTCAACGGTGCCCCAGCAATAACACAATCAAGGTCCTTCCCTGAAATCTTCACGCCAGAGGCAGCGCTCACGTTTTTCACAGACTTGAATCTTTCAGTCGGGTCCCTGATTTCATCCAATGGTTTTGGTTTCAGCAAAGCCTTTACCTTTGTAACAATTGGTCTGTCAGTTCCTCCGAGAACAACCGTATCCCCCTGTTTCACAGAGCCGTTGTATATAATCACATCCACAGTAGGACCAAGTCCTTTCTCCTCTTTTACTTCAAGCACCGTACCCTCGCCAGGTCCTTCCTCTGTTTTAAGCTGTGACTCAAGGAAGCGCTGCGCAAGCCCAACGAGCACCATAAGCAAATCAGGAACACCCTCCCCTGTTCTGGCAGAGACAGGGACAACTGCTATGTTTTTTGTGAAATCAGCAACCCTGTCATATCTTTCAGATGAAAAACCATGATTGTAAATTTTTCCCACAAGCTCATATATTTTTTTATCCAGCACATCCATTGCCCTTTCAACCTGTTTTTTATATGACTCAGCAAAAGGCTTTTTTTCTGATACCCATCCGTTTATCAGGTCAATCTTGTTTGCTGCAACAACAAACGGTGTCTTATATCTTTTAAGAATATTTAATGATTCAACTGTCTGTGGTTTGAAGCCTTCGTTTATGTCAACAACAAGCACTGCCAGGTCTGACAGTGCCCCTCCCCTTGCCCTCAGGGTTGTGAAAGCCTGATGCCCTGGTGTGTCAATGAAAAGCAGTCCTGGAACAGTAAACCTTTTACTGCTGAGCAGGGGCCCGCATATCTTGTAGATAACATCTATTGGTACCTCAGTTGCCCCTATGTGCTGTGTTATCCTGCCTGCCTCCCTTTCAATAACAGTACTGCCCCTGATGCTGTCCAAAAGATGTGTCTTCCCATGGTCTATATGCCCCAGCACGCTGACAATTGGCTGTCTAATCATCAAAAACAATATGTCATTTGCCCATCAAAAACCTTTTTATTTGCTATTGCTATTGGTGGTATAGGATGAATGATGAAAAATTTTTTGAGTTAAGGGAAAAAATGAAAGACTATGACTACAGAATCATTGATGAGGAGGGAGCCAGGGTTTTAGCAGTCAGGTCACCAAACAGGTATCCTGATATTGTAAACGATGTTGAGCGTCTTGTTGAGAGAATAAAAGCAAATGATGCAAAATCTCTGACAAATATATGCTTAGTTGGTGAGAAAGAGGCTCTTAATGTTCAACCGAAAATTGTTGAGATGCTTGTCAGAAACAGAAAAAAATATGATGATAATATTGTGGAAAAAATGAGAAAACATCTGGGCATGAATGAAAGCACAATTTTTACAGATGAAAATGATGTGCACAAACTGCGCAGGTTTATGTTCAGAATGCCTGCGGAGATTGACGAATACCCAAATTTCATAAAAAAACTAAATCCTCCTGAGGATATTTCTATTATGTATATAATCGGAAATGATGATTATGTCAGAATAATGGCTGATGATTTCGTCAAACTGCTCAGGTCAAAGGAGGAATGCGTTGACAGGATAAAGGAAAAATTTGTTTCTTCCGGCTATGAAATTATCAATCTAAGTGGTGTTGATGTTGCTGCGTCAAAGGAGAACCTGAGGATGGTTGTAAAATATTTTGACAGATGCAGTGTTGGGGATGCAGAAAACACTTTGAACCTGGTTGAGCATATGAGGGCTGATGTGGGGCTGATTGTCAGCGTAAACTTTGCGAAGGAAGTGAAAAGGTTTGCTATGGGGAAAAAAATAGAATTGGTCAGAACAGACAAAATAGGGGATTTGTTTCTATGAGGCTGAAAATAGGATGCAAAACACTGGATGACCTCCTGGATGGTGGTGTTGAATCAGGCGCCTTAACAGAGTTCTATGGTGAGGCAGGCTCAGGTAAAACAAACATCTGCCTGCAACTGGCAAGAAACTGTGCAGAGCAAGGAAAAAAGGTTGTGTACATAGACACAGAAGGTGTCAGCACTGAGCGTCTGAAGCAAATCTGCGGCAGCGATTTTGAAAACACAGGCAAAAACATACTCTTCTTTGAGCCTTATTCTTTGGATGAGCAGGACAAAATAATAGACAAGGCAGTGCGTCTTGCTGAAGGCAGGGATGTTGGACTAATTGTTCTGGATTCCGCGACCATGTTCTACAGGCATCTTCTTGGAAACGGTCATGATGTTGAAAGTCTCAGAATGCTTTCGCAGCAGATCACAAAACTGCTTGGTGTTGCCAGGAAAAAATTCATACCTGTTGTGATCACAAGTCAGGTTTTCACAAACATTGAAAAAAATGAGATTGAGCCCCTGGGCGGACAGGCATTAAAGCATTCTGCAAAGGCAATAATAAGGCTGGATAAGCTCAGCAGGGGCAGGAGAAAGGCAACAATCATAAAGCACAGGGCGCTTTCGGACGAGAGCTGCGCAGAATTTGCTTTAACAAACAATGGTGTTGAACCTGCGAAAAAAATATCTATGTTTTCCAGATCAGAGAAAGCCTGAGGGAGCAGGGAAGCATCCCAATCAGCAACGCGTACCTACTGTTGTGTATCCATGGATGCTGCCAGCCATTACCATATACCTCATTGTAGACTATGCCGCTATCCAGGTCACAGGTGAAACTCTCCTCTGAACAACCATATTTTACTTCATACACATCACTCATGCCATCAACATCCATATCATAGTCTAATGGGACTGGATCGTTATAATCGTTTTGTTCATCAAGGTCTGTATCAGGGTTCGATGGATCAGTATGACAATTGAACGTTCTTAATAGTATATGTGTCAGCATGTGCATTCTATGATTCCATTCGTAATTATTGTCTATATAATAATTATTCATGTTACCACTCATTTCATTGAAATTTAACATTTCCCACATACTGTGTTTTATAATATAAACTAAAATAACATCCCTCTAAAGCATTTCCAGATTTATAAATTCTAATTGTATCATTAGTAGATAATTTGTCATCATTATCTTCATCAAACCATGTTACTGTTGTACTATTAACAGTAACACTACCTGCAATCCCACTCGTAGTTGGAAAAACACCACCAGTAATATAATAACCTTCCTCGGTGTTAACACACCATTTAACATCACCAGGCTTTGGTGGAAAAACCATCTCTATTATCCTTATTGTATAATTCTCCCCTTCTTTTGAACAATTCAAAGCAGCGTGTGGACTTGGTGGGGTTGTACCCGATTTCCATTTAGCTACTGATAAATAGAGACCATAGAAAGTTAGAGCAGACAGCATAATCACTACTAAAACTATAAAGAGTTTCGTTGTTTTTCCTCCAAGTTTTTTCCCTCCAATCCTAGACATGCTTTTCCCTCCTACAAGTAGGTGTCATCCGCAAGATCCTTTTTATCTATTTGAGGAGTAGACCTACTATCAGTTACTATATAGCCAAAGTAGTCAGAATAATTCATCCTTGCTGCATCATATCCCTTATCAAACGCATATCCTACTGACTCGGGGAGATAGTCCATGCTATCCAAACTTTTAATGAACCCTGGATATTCAGTGCTTCCCCCAACATACGCATGTCTTCCCTCATAAATAAATGCCCAATGACCATATGTATCTAATTCAGTGTGGGTCTGTTCACTATCTTTTGATGCTGATATCACTATTCTGTTCTCACCACTTAAAGGTTGTATGCCATATCCTGAGTAACAACTCTGCAAAACAAAAACGGCTCTAGCATAGTGTGATATATATTTTTCGCTCTCATCAGCGTTGTCCGAAAAGGTAAAGAGGGAGTAATCCCATTTCCTACATAGGATGGG
>JASEEW010000042.1 GCA_030019485.1 Thermoplasmatales archaeon
CTGTTTTCAGCTTGGGCTTGGATTGCCTCACCAGGGGTGATAGTAAGTAGCATTATCACTACTGCAACTGCTATGAATGATTTTATGACTATGCTTCCGAATTTATTTTTGTTTTTCATTTGAATCTCCCGCTGCTCAAATATTCTTTGAATAACGGGTGATAGAGTTTGTACTCACCCCTGTTAACCTTTATGACAAGATTCTTTTCCACTAATCTATTTAATGCCTTTGCCACCTTTGTTTTATCCTTTTTCCCACATAAATCCTTCAATCTCACAATTTCCTGTTTAGACATCATTTTCTTCAAAACCCTGCGTTCAAACTCGCTGGCTATACCAATATCTTTTTCAAATTTCTCTCTCTCCAACTCAGACATAATTTTACTGACTCTGTCCTTGATAAATTGAATATCAATAACACCTTTCTTTCTTTCCTCAACCAGCATTTGCATAAAAAAGGATACAAAGTATGGGTTACCTTTTGTTTTTTCATACACAAAATCAGAGGCATCCTCTGTTACCTTGATATCTAACCCAGCAGCATGAATTGGCGTGTTAATTAATTCTTTTGCTTCGTTTTTATTGAATTCCTTGATCTCATATGTGTTGAAAAATCTTCCCATAGGCTCCGCCATCTCTCTAATCTCACTAAAAAGACCTTTGTACCCAGTGATCACCAATTGATAGTTGCAGTTGTACCTGGGCAGATCCTGGAATATACTCCTAACATCTAGTATCCCACCTTTCACTGCCTGTAACAGATGATGAAGGTCGTCTACTACCAAAACAACGGCTTCAACGCCTTCTCTGTGCAGAGACGCCCACATATCAATCAAACCTGAGTGCAGCTGTGTTATCGGTATTTTCGGAGTTTCTTTTTCATTTCTCTGCATTGTAAATGGTCCAAGTTTTAATTGATCTGTTCTCCATGAAAGAAGCTCATCTTTTAATCTGGATGATATTCCTTTTGAGGTTATTAAGTCCTGATTGAGTTTGTACAGTAAAAGATAGCAAAATTCACCAACATCTTTTACTGTTCTAGGAACGCCAAAACCAGAGGATAATGCCTTAACATTTGATTTTGCTGCTATGTCCATGAATTTGTATGCAAGACTGCTTTTCCCAACACCCCAGTCACCAAGTACTGCTATGTTCTCAGGCAGTTTTGAATCTGCTGTCCTCCTCAAATCTCTCCTAAATCGTTCGAGCTCATTTTGTCTATTAGCAAAGAACTCTGGCCTTATAGGGTATTTTGGGTTGAATGGATTAAGCATTTTTTTCACCTTGTTACGCAGGAAAATATGATTTTCCTGCTCACAAGAAAATTCCTTTGGAATTTTCTTGTAGACAAAGTTGACATAGTTCCCTTTTCTTTTGTCAACATGGTATATTATGTCAACTTTATTTAAACCTTACGCTCCCTCTCACTCGGCAGCACACTGAGAAGCATTATCACTACTGCAACTGCTATGAATGACTTTAATGCAATGCTTCTGAACCTGTTTTTGTTTCTCATATTCATTAACTCCCCCTGTATTTTATCTTATGCCTCTACCTTTTCCTTTATTACCGCAAAGTTTATTGTTTCAAGAGGTTTTTTTGTTATCCTTTTCCCAACATCCAGTATCTCTATTGATACTATTCTCCTGTCCTTTGCATAGTCAATGATGACACCATCATATTCTATGCTTTCCTCTATATCCACATTCTCCAGAAACTCAACGTTTAATACATCGTGTTTCGGCTCATATTCTATTCTCATTTTTCTTCCCTCCAGTACCTATCTATTTGTGATGTAAGATATGCAGTGATCACCACCTTTTTGTTATCTATTTCATCACATATAACCCTTAACAGCATTTCCATAGCTTCTTTATGATAAATCCTCTGAAAGACCCTTCTTCCCATGTATCCACTAACGATTTGATCTGGTGATTCCACTGTTTCTTTAACCCATTCAACAGGGATTTTACGGAGTTTCATCTTTTTTAATGCAAGAGGGATGATCTCAATATTCATGTTTCTCCTTCCTCCTCACCCGGTGTAATAGTAAGGAGCATAATAACTACTGTAATTACTATGAATGATTTTAGGATTATGTTTTTCATTTTCTTTGTTTTAGGCATTATTTCCCCTTTACGCTTTTTTGTCTAAGCAAGGCTTTAAACTAATCCCATTTTTTTCCAAAGTTCTTTTTTTTCCTTTTTGACCTTCTCAATAAACTGTAGGGCTTCCTCTTTGCTCATCTTTCCTGTTTTTTCCTCAATTTCCTTAACAGTATCTCCTCTGGAGACCCCAATCAGCTGGAGGAATTTCACTGTTTTAACAACCCCCAGCTTAGAGCAAAGACTTTCTACACCTTCTTTGATAACGTCTTCTACCAGTTCAGGATTCATATTCTCACCTCTTCTACAAACTCTTTAGGGTTTCTTATTTTTATCCCATTTTAGCACCAACTTACACATATTGCAGGGTAGTGTAATTTTTGTAAGTTTATAAGTTTTTTCAAATCTGCTTTTGCAGGCTCCGTTCGAGCCGTGCCTATCTCCCACCGCCCCCTCACCCGGCATCACGTTGAGTAGCATTATCACTACTGCAATTATTATGAATGACTTTAAGACAAGTCCTTTGATTTTACTGGTTTTTTTCATTTCACCTCTTTTTTCTCATTAGTCATTTTAATCAGCTAATCTCCACAACAATCTTCTTCTTCCCCTCAGGACGTATGGTTATTTCCCTGCCTTTTTTTAGAGACAGGAATTTTGATATAGCATTTGGGATTCTGACCATGAGTGAGTTGCCTGAGTATGTTATTTTTGATTTTTTCTCAAAACCCCATATCCCCATTTCCTTTGCCTTGGCATCAATCTCATCAGATGCAGACTCTGTGAAAAACACTTCACCGCATTTTGAGCACACATCTGCATCAAACACCCCAAGTTTCACTCCGCTGTAGGTATACAATTTTTTCTTTCTTTCCGTCTTTCCGTTGCACATCGGGCATTCCATAATCATCTCCTCCAATAGGAAGTAATAACAAAGTAGTTGCATGTTTCCTTTATGAATACCACTTCTATCCTTTTGAACAGGGATGTGATTTTCCTTCCTTTTGCTCTTTTTGCACCTTTCAGCACCGCATCCATTATCTCTTTTTTTGACAGACCACGCTCAAGCATCATGTTCTTCATATGCTTCGTTGGCCTAAATGCGCAGCCCATGCTATCACTTCACAACACTTACAACATAGTGTTACCTGTATAAATAATTAACCCTGATTTTTATTTTGCTATTATCGCAAAACCATTTTCATCAACAACTAAGGGGAAAAAATCTGTGGCATGCTTTGTTTCCCTCATTTTTGCGATGTTCACAAACCTGCCAACAGTGTTGCCAAGACGTTCTATTGCGAGATGGATAATACCATCTGAGAGGAAGCTTTCAACCTCGTATTTCCCAAACTCCTTCCTTGACTGAGGCATCTCAGTTATAATAAATGTGGTAATACCAAGGTTTCTCAGCCCTCTGAAGAAATGAAAAATCTCAATCCTCGGGTCCTCTATTGTTGTAAGCGCGTACAGTGCATCAAGGGAGTCAATAATTAATATCTCAAAATCCATTGCCTTTTTATAGTTTTGTATCTGTGTGAAAAGCGCCTCCATCCAGTTTCCTTTTTTAAAAAGTGTTTCCTTACTTCCTCTTTTTATTGGCTCCCTGAGCTCTATTAATGTTACAAGCTCTTTAACATCCTTTATGTTCATACCGAGTTTTCTCATCTGCCTGAGCAGGCTGTCTCTCTCCTGCTCCAGTGAGATGTACAGTCCTTTCACGCTTTCGTTTTTTGCTGCATTGTAAAGTATGTTGAATGTAAAAGAGGATTTCATTGAGCCTGCTGTCCCGCATACAAGCACCACGTATCCCTTTGGCACGCCTCCTTCCATCCTCTCATCCAGGTCCTTTACGTATGTCCTTACCCTTCCTTTGACCTTTTTTATCTCAGGCATCATATCCTTCCTTTAAATGCATATCTGGGCATATAAAATTATCGTTACGATTAAGAGCAGTTTTGCCGTAGGCAAAATTTGGGTGGAGCGAGGTGCAACCGAGCGTAACCTCTTAATCGCTGTTATACTCTCTGACCGAAGGGAAGACGAAAATTTAGTGCAACGTTGTCGAAGGCAAAACTTTTGAGTTGCGAATCCGCGAAAATTTGTTGTTGTCGTAGTTTTTTCTTTGGGGGTTGCCGCCTCTTTTTTTGCTTCTTTTTTCTGAAAAAAGAAGTCCGTTAAAGAGGCATACGTTACCAGAAGGAAATATTTAAATATATATGAACCCATATGTTCCTATATGACACGCAAAACAGTTGCTTTAAGTTTAGATAAGAAGATTTATGAAGAATATAAAAGATTCTGCCAAGAAAATTCAATAATTTTATCAAGAAAAGTAGAAACATTTATGAAGAATGAATTAGAACAAAATAATAAGGGGGGGAATAATCATGGGAAGTAGTATTAATCATTGGATGCAATTAAGTATAGATTTTGCTGATCAAAGAAATTATTTAGATGAGCTTTTTAGGATATACCCCACTATTCCAGAAGGGATAAGAGATATTGACAAAAAGAAATGGAAAGCAATAGAGAAAGCATTTAACAATAAAAAGAAAAAAGAGCTTCTAAAATTGTTATTGTCATTGGACTTATTCCCTATAAAAGATTCTTACGTTGCTTATTTGAAAAGGGACAAGGATGCTTTAGAAAGAAACCCTGCAACAGTAGATAGACTGTATGGTCGGTTAAGAGAAATGGGGCTAAGTAGAATATATGAAAGATGTTCTGAACCCAAAGAAACAAACAGGCAAATTGGACCGTTATTTAGACGGTGGATAAAGAGTGGTACACTAGGAGTTCCTGTCTTAAATCTGAAAGAATTTATAGTGACAAAAGACAATGCTATTTTGGATGCAAGCGAAAAGGCTATGACAGATTTTGCCAGAAAACAATTGAAATATGGTAGGAATAAAGGACTAGATTTTGTAGCAAGGTTTAATGATAAGTACATAATAGGCGAGGCGAAATTTTTAACTGATTTTGGAGGACATCAAAATGCTCAGTTTGCCGATGCAATAAGTACGCTAAAAACAAAAGGAGTAAAAGCGATAAAAATTGCTATTTTGGATGGTGTTCTATACATCAAAGGAAAAAACAAAATGTATCAAAGCATTACTACAACTTACAAAGATCACAATATAATGAGTGCTTTAGTCTTGAGAGAATTTCTGTACTCATTATAGGAGGGGTAAAATATGATTTTAACTTACGAAGGGAAAAAAACAGAAAAAGAGATTATTGACAAGATTAAGAATTGTAAGTTAAAGTCAATTAAAGGCAATCCCAAAAGCCAATCAAAACTTATAAAGGGCGAGAATTTAGAGGTTTTAAAATATCTTTTGAACGAAGCCGGATTAAAAGGAAAGATAGATTTAATCTATATAGACCCGCCATTTTCTACAAATAATATCTTTAGAATGAGCAAGGAAAAGGCAAACTCTATAAGTCGTAGTAATGGAGACAATGTTGCTTATGACGACTCTTTGATTGGACCAGAGTTTTTAGAGTTCATCCGAGAAAGATTAATATTATTAAGAGAATTGTTATCCGATAAAGGTTCAATTTACTTTCACATAGATTATAAAATTGGGCATTATATAAAAGTTTTAATGGATGAGGTTTTTGGTAAAAATAATTTTCTTAACGACCTGACGAGAATAAAATGCAACCCTAAAAACTTCGAAAGAAAGGCATTCGGAAATATAAAAGATATGATTCTATTTTATTCAAAAACAGGCAATCACATTTGGAACGAACCAAAGGCAGAAATGAATGAGAGAGATATAGAAAGATTGTTCAAAAAAACAGATAAGAATGGAAGAAAATATACTACAATACCGTTACACGCGCCGGGTGAAACAACAAATGGTGCAACAGGTCAACCTTGGAGAGGAATGATGCCTCCAAAAGGAAGACATTGGAGAAGTCCTCCAAAAGTTTTAGAGGAGTTAGACAAACAAGGTTTAATAGAGTGGTCAAAGAATGGAGTTCCACGAAAAAAAATTTACGCAGATGAAAAAGAGGGCAAAAAGATACAGGATATATTGGAATTTAAAGATTTGCAAAACCCAACATATCCCACTGAAAAAAATCTAGAATTGCTCAGGCTAATTGTAAGTGCCTCTTCTAATCGTGAAAGTATTGTTTTGGATTGTTTTTGTGGTTCTGGAACAACACTTAAGGCGGCTCAGGAATTAGGCAGAAATTGGATAGGGATAGATAAATCTGAAGAAGCGATAAATGTCGCATTGAATAAATTAACACAAAAACAAAAAACGCTTTTTGGAAATAATAACTATTTTGAGTATTTAGAACAGGAATGTTAACGAAGGCAACAATAGAAGAATTTTCGGTGGCAACCTCGTCAAGAGGCAGACTCGCAATTGAGCATATCGCAGATTATGTTAATTTTTTTCTTCTAATTATGTAAACCATCATTATTATCAAAAACAAAACAATGCAGAACACAATTATTAAAATCCTGTTGTATTCCTCAGCGTCTGCCTTTATTCGCGACGCTACCGGTTTTGGCAGGGCTTTAAAGCCTGTTGGTGTTGTGCAGTTCTGGTATTCTTCACCTGTAATAACTGTCGTAACATTTTTGTATCCGTATTTTCCACCCTCTATTTCTATGTACAAGGTATCGTTTATCTCCCATTCAAATGCTGTTCCGTTTTCATGTTTAAGCGCAGACAGCTCAACCATCCAGTACCCCTCAAACACCATACATGATAATGGTGTTGAATTCATCCCGTCATGCCCGACTGTTGCGTAAACCATTGTTCCATCAGCATTTTCTCCACTGTCAAGAAGCACCTGACCATACAATACTGGGGACGGCATTGAAATCCCCTCACTGATTTCTGCTGTCCTAAATGTGTAATATGAGCCGCTGTTGTTATCTACACTATCACCCGATACAACCTCAAAATAGTATGCTGTGTTAGGTGTTAAACCTTTTAACTCAACCATTATAACACAGTTCTCCCTTCTGCTGTTATCTGTTTCTGTTAAATTCAGAGCATCGGTGCTGACACCGTAATGCACTGCACCGGTACATTTTTCATCTGCAACCCATGATATTACAACACTAGAGCTGCTTATGTTTGACACCCTAACATTCTGTTTTTCCTCTGCATTCACAGGCAGTGCCAAAAATAATATAGTAATGCAGACCAAAAAAAATTTTTTCATATCTAATTTTTTTCTCAAACCCTTCACTCCCCTTCTCCCCCTTCACCGTCTTTTTTCCTTCCATCTTTTTTTCATGCGCTTTTTGGCTCTACCTTTTTCTTAAGTTCCTTGTAGGCTTTTTCAAGCTCGGCAGTTCTCTCTCTAACCCTTACCTCCAGCTCTTCCCTGCTCAAAAGAGCGAGTCTCTCCTCTTCTAAAACGCCTTCAGGCAGGCTTCTGAGAATCTCAAAAAAGATTGAGGGAGCACCGTACTGTTTTTTTACAGTTAAGTAGCTGACACCGAGCGCTTTTTTAGCCAGGTCAGGAGAGGTTACAGCGCCGTAAAGGTTCATGATTTTTGCGTTGAGTGCTGAGAACATAGAGCAGAGCAACTGCACCCTGTTTTCTCTATGAAGATTGTCAAGATTTTTTACAGCTGGTTCTATGTTTACTGTTCCATCATCCTTGATTTCACAGCCTTCGAACAGGACGGGATTATACTCAAAATGTTTTGTTAAAACATCTTTGAGAAGCTTATCGCCTACAGCATGTTTGATGGTTGCTAAAAACGTGTTTGTCAGAGCAGCGTAGCTTCTAACTGCAAGTATATCATTTCTGAGCAAAGCTGTTTCTTCTCCACCTGCTGCTGCTGATGGCTGCACAGCGAGATGGAACCTTCTTTCAGCCACTGTTAACAATACGAACGCGAACCCGAGTAAAGAGGCGGTAATGAAGCTGAGCCATGAGAGCCCCCCTTCTCCTACCCGATGTAGAATGTCCATTATATAAAATGGTACGCATAATACAAGCGCAACCTCACTTGTCAAATAGAATGATGCATGAGGCATCATAGTAAGAATCTTAAGTAGAGGTGTCCTGAGCACCTTTTGAATGTTTCTCCACCTTTGATACCCTCCAGCTATAATAAAAAAAAGCCCAGCAACTGCAATGGAGAATGTGGCTAGGTGCAGCACGGTTTTAGGATAATAAGCATCTATCGTGCCAATTATGGATGCGGTGAGATACAGGATTGCGCTGACAGCCATAAAATTATGCCCTAGCGAGTCATGCATAAATCGGGCGTTTTTAAGCGTGTAGTAAGTAAACATTAATACGAATAAATACAAAATACCAGCTGGCAGATACATGAGAATATTGATAATGCTCACCCCTATTTCACCTCCTCAAGATCTTCCTCTATAACTGCCATTTCTCTCCCCTTAAATATCTCTGGGTTTACTGAGACCAATAGATTTGCATTGTTTTTGATACATAAATCTTTTATCTCCCTCAGCATGCTCATTGATTTCTCAAACCCGTTAGCAAGCATGAGCTGGTCAAGGCTGTCGAGCAGTATTACAGGTTCTTTTGTTTTTCCAACAAAATCAGAAACTGCAGATTTTATTCTCTTTGCATCTTTTGGCGAGACTGCATTTTCAGCATCTTTAAAAGTGAGCCAAACAACAGGCGTCTTTGCTATCCTGTATCTTTCCCTAACCATCTCAGGTGGAAGTTTGGTGATAGATAAGCCTGAGCTGCCATGGGTGACTTGATCATAAAATATTTCGTAGGTTTTATCAAGTTTTTCTTCTTTCACAAGATAGCTGCGACCTTTTTCCAGCAGATATTTTTGTGATGTTGTAACAAGCTCCTCTGCTGATGGCTCAACAATGAACAATTTATATCTTACTATGCTGTATGCGACAAGCGCAGCCATGATTGTGACAGACCAGCTGGTCATTGGCGGAACATAGATTACCTTCCAGGACAGGGGTATGACATCACTTGTCAGGCTGACAATCACCACCACTACTGCGCCTATTACTGCCCATTTCGCCTGCTTGCGCCTGAGCCCTGCTGTCTCATTATATGATCTCACCAAAACATAGAAACCGTAAGCAATAAACAGTGCCACATACACAACATAAAAGTAGAATGCCAAACCAATCCTGGAATAGAAGCCCCAGTGATCCCTGTATATCTTTTGAATGAAAAGCTCTGTGTTTAACAGACCTGCGAAAATAAAGGATGGAATGTAAAGCGCAAACACGTGTTTTCCTCTTGCAAACACTGATGATGATTCTATCGGGAAAACCAGGGCGAAATGAACAAAGGCGGCAGGAACAAAAACCATGGCGAGAACCGCGATTTTGTACCAGAAAAGCATTGCTTCCTCATCTGTGGATGTCAGCAGGGCAAATGAGCCGAATGCAAAGAGTGCGAATAAAAGCATCATCATAGAAAAACCCCTGTTCGCCCTTTCCTTTATGTTAAGTGACAGTATGTATCCTCCTAAATACAGGTTGGAGAGAATTGCAATCAGGGATATCATCGCATACGGGTTCAGTTCATACATTATACATCCGCCCCCTGCAACATTTTTGTTTCTTCATCCTCAACACTTATCCCGTCGCCTGTGAAGTTTAAGCGTAAAACATTTTTTGCATGTGCTGTGCCTCTCATTTTTTTTATTCTTAAGAAGTTTCCATAGCTGGAGGGATTGTTTAATGGTTTTAATTCCATTGAGATAACGCCGTCCACCATGTAGTCCTCAAGCTGGCTTATAGGGGCATCGCTTTCCTCCCCTATAATGATAGTAAATACCTCTAACTGGCTAAGGGTAGAAAAAAATGCGTAAAGGTATTTCCTGTACTCTAAGAGGGATTTGAAATTGATGGATAACGGTAATGGGTCGATAACAATTCTTTTCGGCTTATTCTTCTTCACAAACTCTACAATATCAATCAGCATTTTATTCGGCCATTCAGAATCAGCAGTCCTGCTAAAATCCCAGAAACTAATAAGGCTGTCCTCAACAAGTTTTTCATCATAGAAGCTGAGGTTGGATAAAAACCTTTTAAGTTTAAAAACCGGCTCACCCATGCACGTCATGTAAACCCCATTTTCTCCTTTTCTGCCCCCATGAAACAATGACTGCATGGCAAGGGTTGTCTTACCTGTGCCTGGGGCCCCTGTTACAAGTATTACTGATGATGGGGGGAAGCCTCCCTGAAGGGCTTTGTCAAGACCTATTATGCCAGATTCTATTCTCCTCATTTTTTTCCCTCTTTACCCGAACTTCATTTCCACACTCTCAGGCTCACCCAGCGCCTTTTTTGCCAGACCAATTGTTATCTCCTCAGAATGAATTTTTGCGTACGCCATAACCCTTGTTAACCCGCCTTTTACATTCCTTACGTTTGAGTTGCAGTTTGATGCAATATAATACAAAACCTCAAAGTCTATTTTCATCCCGTTTTTTTCAGCATCCCTTTTAAGTATTATGATTCTTGTTTCAATCTCAGGGTCAAGGATATGTGTTACAAGACCACCCTCAAATCTTGACTTCAGCCTGTCATCGAGTGATGGTATGTCTTTTGGCGGTCTGTCGCAGGCAAGAACTATTTGTTTCTTCCCAAGGAACAGTGTGTTGAATGTGTGGAAAAACTCCTCCTGAGCAGCAGGTTTGTCTGCAAGGAACTGTATGTCATCAATGAGCAGAACATCCACGTTTCTGTAAACATTTTTGAGTTTTTCTGCCATTGTTTTGTCTTTTCCTGATGCTGTGAACTCATAAATCAGTTTTTCAGATGAGATGTATTTCACGTTTTTTTCAGGATAATGCTCTTTAACATAGTTTCCTATCGCGTTTAGAAGATGTGTTTTTCCAATGCCGACATCAGCATAAATCAGCAGTGGATTGTAAACAATGCCTGGTTTTTTCGCAACTGTCAGGGCAGCATCAGCAGCAAACTTGTTACTGCTGCCGATAACAAAGTTGTCAAACGTGTACTCCTCAAAAAGCCCTGGCTCCTCAGAGATTTCAGCAGGTGTTTTCTTCACCCTCCTGACTTTTGGCATTTTTTTCCTTGCAGCAAAAACTATTCCTATTAGTATTATCACTGCTGATGCACCTATGAGGAGTATTTTGTATTCTGAGAGTTTATCCCATAATGTCTGTTCTTTTTCTGGCTCAGGCGTTCCAAGGAATATCTGGGAGCAAAACAAGGTTCCTGTCGCAGTCAAAGGAGCCCCTTTGCAACCATAACCCAGTGTTCCACCCTGCGCTTCTATCTTTAGCGTATCACCCTGGAAGTATTGGAACACCTCACCATTGTTGTCTTTCAGATGTCTTAGATCGACCTCCCAGTATCCCTCAGAATTTGTCATCTCTGAAAGATACTGTGATTTTTGTCCATGATGCTCAACTGTCACATAAACCATTGTGCTGTCTGCTGGGTTGTAATCTTTTTTTATTATTTGTCCATAAACATGACATTCGGCACCACCGGTACTTGGTTTTGCTGTTTTAAATGTTCCTGTAACAGTGTCTTGGCCATTATCGTTGGAAGCAGTTATTCTATAGTAATATTGGGTATCTTGGGCAAGATCCACTATTGGGATCATGATAACACCATTTGCCCTGAGGTTTGTGTCTGTAGCATTAAAGGGCAAATCTTGTGTAGTACCGTAATCAATCCTGCCGAAGCAGGCACCCACGCCTGTAACCCATGAGATAGTAACAGAACTAGCACTCGGATTTGAAACCCTGACATTGCTTATCTCAGGCACCTCCTCTGCAGATACATGAACTGATGTAAATGAGAAAAAGAAGCATGATACAATTAGTATCACTATAATTTTTTTCATTCTATCACCGGTGTCCATACACATTTATTTTCAATCCTGACAAAATATCCTTTGTCTTTTTCAGCAAGAAAATTATGTACTACTGGGAAAACCTTGAGATATGTCACAAGTAAGCCCCTTCGGGGAAATATATTTTAGATAAGTTCAGCTAACATCCAACATAACACCAATCATCTATTATCCTACCA
>JASEEW010000043.1 GCA_030019485.1 Thermoplasmatales archaeon
AAGAGTATTTTAAATGCCTCTATTTGGATTCTAAAAACAGGGTAATAAAAAATGACACAATCTCTGTTGGCAGTTTGAATGCAAACATTGTTCATCCTAGGGAGGTTTTTAAGGTCGCGATTTCTGAGTCTGCTGCATCCGTTATTCTTGTACATAATCATCCAAGTGGTGACCCAAAACCAAGTAAGGATGATGTAGAAATAACGAAAAGGTTAATGGAAACAGGTGAGGTTATCGGTATCAAGGTGCTTGATCACATGATAATAGGGGATGGAAGATGGGTGAGTTTGAAGGAAGAAAAATTGATTTAAAGAGGAGACACGCAAAGCTTGATTTATTACCGTAAACTTCTTTTATACGCAGAACATTAAGTAAAATGGGAGTCCCTGAACGAAAATATAGAAAAGGGTTTGTTGATATGAAGCCAGAAGAAAAAGCACGTCAACTAATTGATGCACTCTTAAGCGGGGCGGGTTGGGATGTACAAGATTTGGATAAGTTAAATCTCGGCGCTTCTCTAGGAGTAGCAGTTCGTGAATTTCCATTAAAATCTGGTCAGGCAGATTATGTACTGTTTGTAGATAGAAAGGCTGTTGGTGTAGTAGAAGCAAAACGGGTAGGAACTACATTAAGCGGTGTAGCAGAAGAGTCAGAAAAATATTTAGCAGGAGTTCCAGAAAATCTTCCTCATGTCTTGGAGACACTTCCATTTGCCTATGACACTACAGGTATAGAGACATTTTTCAGGGATTTGAGAGACCCTGAGCCTCGTTCTCGAAGAGTATTTGCCTTTCATAAGCCTGAAACGCTAAAAGATTGGCTTTCTCAGGATGGCACGCTCAGGGCAAGACTTAAGAAAGTGCCTTCTTTAAAGACAGAAGGATTAAGGGATTGTCAAATCGAGGCAATCCAAAACCTTGAGAAATCATTTGCAGAAGCAAGACCGAAGGCGCTTATCCAGATGGCCTCGGGTGGTGGGAAGACTTTTGCTGCCGTAAGCTTCGTTTATCGATTGATAAAGTTCGCAAATGCAAGAAGAGTGCTTTTTCTGGTTGACAGGAACAATCTAGGGCGCCAGACGAGAAGGGAGTTCCAGCAGTATATAACTCCTGATGATTATAGAAAGTTTACAGAGCTTTATAATGTTCAGCATTTAACGTCAAATACTCTTGACCCTGTAAGTCGGGTGTGTATAACTACGATTCAAAGGCTTTATTCTATGCTTAAAGGGGAAACAGAATTTGATCCTTCTGTTGAAGAACAATCTTTATTTGAAATCTCACCAAAAGAGGAAAAACCTAGAGAAGTTTCTTACAATCCTCGAATTCCTATAGAAACTTTTGATTTTATTGTTACAGATGAGTGCCATCGTTCCATTTACAATCTCTGGCGGCAGGTGCTTGAATACTTTGATGCATTTATTATAGGTTTAACTGCTACTCCATCTAAACAAACTTTAGGATTCTTTGATCAAAATCTTGTTACGGAGTATGGTCATGAGCGTGCAGTTGCGGATGGAGTAAATGTTGGGTATGATGTGTTTCGTATTAAAACAAAAATCACAGAAAAAGGAAGTAGAATTGAAGCAGGTTATTATATAGATAAGAGGGATAAACTTACGAGGAAAATACGGTGGGAGCAATTGGATGAAGATATAGAGTATGCCCCTGTCCAATTAGACCGAGAGGTAGTATCCCCTAATCAAATAAGAACTGTGGTTAGAACGTTTAAAGAAAAACTTTTTACTGAGATATTCCCAGGAAGAAAAGAGGTTCCAAAAACACTGGTTTTCGCTAAGGATGATTCACATGCTGAGGATATTGTTCATATATTGCGAGAGGAGTTTGGCAAAGGTAACGAGTTCTGTAAGAAGATAACGTATAAGACCTTTGGTGAAAAAACTGAAGATTTAATTGCGAGTTTTCGAAATTCGTACAATCCACGCATCGCAGTAACTGTTGATATGATTTCTACGGGTACTGATATAAGACCGTTAGAGTGTATTCTTTTTATGAGGGATGTTAAATCAAGGGTGTATTTTGAACAGATGAAAGGGAGGGGAACAAGAGTAATTTCTCCTACAGACCTGGCGGCAGTCACACCAGATACACAATATAAAACGCATTTTGTTATTGTAGATGCTGTGGGTGTTTGTGAAAATGATAAAACTGATTCAAGACCATTGGAGCGCAAAAGAACTGTGCCGTTTGACAAACTAATAATGTCTATTGCTATAGGTATCAGGGATGAGGATTCAATTACTTCTTTGGCTGGGAGACTTGCAAGGCTTGATAGGAAGTTAGAGGAAAAAGACAAAAAGATAATAGAAGAGAAAGCCGAAGGTAAATCTCTAAAACAAATTGTCAATAATTTGCTTGATGCTGTTGATCCAGATAAAAAGATAGAGAAAGCAAAGGGGATATTCAAAACAGAAAGTCCTACTGAAGAGCAAATTAAGAAAGTTTCTGATGATCTAATAAAGGAGGCATGCACACCTTTTGACAACCCGAATTTGAGAAACATGATTATTGATATCAAGCAAAAAAGTGAACAGGTTATAGATACTGTCAGCAAAGATGCTGTAACCTTTGCAGATTTTGATGTTACTGCAAAAGAGAAAGCACGAACGATCATTGATACATTCAAGAAATTTATAGAAGAAAACAAAAACGAACTCACTGCTTTGCAGATAATTTACAGCAAGCCCTATGGCAAGCGTCATCTCACATACGAAGAAATAAAGCAACTTGCTGAAGCCATAAAAAAACCACCCTACTACTTAACACCTGAACATCTCTGGCAGGCCTATGAGCAACTTGAAAAATCAAAGGTGAGGGGGGCAGGGCCCCAGAAGCTTTTGACTAATATTATTTCTCTGATACGCTTTGCGATTGGTGAAAGCGATGTTCTTGAACCGTTCTCTGAAACAGTAAACAACCGATTCAATGAGTGGCTGACACAGCAGGAGAAAACCGGGATCTTGTTTGCACCTGAGCAGAAAAAATGGCTTATGATGATAAGAGACCATATTGCCACCTCTCTCTCGATAAGTATGGATGATTTTGAACTTGCCCCATTCTACGAGAAAGGTGGGGCTGTTAAGGCGTATCAACTCTTTGGACCAGAGCTGAACACTACTCTAGAACAATTGAATGAGGTGCTGGTGGCATGATAGATAATAAAAATAACTTACCAGAATTACCCAAAGGCTGGGTGTGGACGAGATTAGGGGATGTAGGAGAGTATATCAATGGTAAAGCCTTCAAACCTACGGATTGGGAAAACGAAGGAAGACCAATTATCAGAATTCAAAATCTTACAGGGTCAACTAAGACACTTAACCGCTATTCAAAACCAATCGAAGAGAAGTTTATAATTCGAGATGGCGAGTTATTGATTTCATGGTCTGCGACTCTTGGCGCCTTTATTTATCATGGGGAAGAGGCTGTATTAAATCAACATATTTTTAAGGTGGTACCATTCATCAACAAGTTATTTTTGTTTTACTTAACTTCTTTTTCAATCTCTCAGTTGATGCAAAAAATTCATGGTAGTGGAATGCAACACATAACCAAAGGAAAGTTTGATTCTCACATTATCCCGCTCCCCCCGCTCATCGAACAGCATCGTATCGTTTCTAAAGTCGAAGAACTGTTCACAAAACTCGATGCTGGTGTTGAAGCGCTAAAGAAAATTAAAACGCAGTTGAAACGATATCGACAGTCCGTGCTTAAATCTGCGATGGAAGGAAAACTTACAGAGGAATGGCGAGAGACACATAAACATGAACTTGAGCATGCATCAGTGCTTCTTGAGAGAATCAAGGAAGAAAGGAAAAAGAAATCAGGGGAGAAATACAAGAAACTGCCACCCGTGGATGCAGAGAATTTACCAGAACTGCCTGAGGGGTGGTGCTGGACAAGATTGGAGGGGATTAGTGAAATCAATCCAAAATTTAATGGAGAAACCATTCTAGGAGGTATAGATGTCACGTTTTTACCAATGAAGTGCGTTGAAGAACTTACAGGACATATTGATTTAACTTTCACAAAGAAATTATCAGAAGTGAAAAAGGGCTACACGCCTTTTATTAATGGTGATTTGCTATTTGCAAAGATTACTCCTTGCATGGAAAACGGGAAAGTGGCAATAGCACATAGCTTAAAAAACGGTATTGGTTTTGGTTCAACCGAATTTCATGTAATTAGATTGTCTGAAGCACTTCCTAGAAAATTTTTCTTTTTCTTTTTGATACGAGAAGAACTGCGAGGAGCTGCTCAAAGAAAAATGACTGGTTCTGCTGGTCAACTCCGAGTTCCAGTTAATTATATGCATCAAATTCCTATTCCTCTTCCCCCCCTCATTGAACAGCACAAAATCGTAGAAGAAATCGAAAAGCGTTTTACTGTTGCAGACGAAGTGGAAAAGACTGTTGAGCAGAGTTTTAAGCAATCTGAGAGGTTGAGGCAGAGTATTCTTAAGAAAGCATTTGAAGGTAAACTTGTGCCTCAAGACCCAACTGATGAACCTGCAAGTGTGTTACTTGATAAGATAAAGAAAGAGAAGGAGAAGTTAGAGTCTGATAAAAAAGCAAAAAGGAAAGGCAGAAGGGTTAAAAAGAAAAAAATCCCTTAAACAAAAGGAGTTGATATAAAATGACAAATGAAACATCTGCAATTGTGCAGAGGGTATGGAACTACTGTGATGTGTTGAGAGACGAAGGTGTGAGTTACGGTGATTATGTAGAACAATTAACGTATCTATTATTTTTGAAGATGGCTGATGAGCAGACAAAACCACCATTTAATAAACCATCTATAATTCCAAAAGGTTATGACTGGCGGGGTTTGGTTGGGAAAGATGGTGATACACTTGAAGTTTATTACAGGCATATTCTTGAAACACTTGGTAAAGAAAGAGGTATGCTTGGGGTTATCTTTAGAAAATCCCAGAACAAAATACAAGACCCTGCAAAACTGAAACGATTAATTGAACTCATCAACGCAGAAACATGGGTTGGGATGGATATTGATGTAAAAGGCGAAATCTACGAGGGGCTTTTGCAGAAAAATGCAGAGGATGTAAAAAGTGGCGCGGGGCAGTATTTCACTCCAAGGGCGCTTATCAAAGCGATGGTAGAGGTTACGAAGCCTGAACCTGGGATGACAATATGTGACCCTGCCTGCGGTACAGGTGGTTTTCTTCTGTCAGCCCATGATTACATATCAAAAAATTATCAATTGGACAAAGAGCAGAAAAAGTTTCTCAAGTTTAATACATTTAAAGGAAAAGACATTGTTGATAATGTTGCAAGGCTATGCGTAATGAACCTCTATCTACACGGTATTGGTGGTGAAGAATGTCCCATTGAAGGAGGAAAAGATAGTCTTGCTTCAGACTCGGGAGAAAGGTTTGATATGGTTCTCACAAATCCACCTTTTGGGAAAAAAAGCAGTATCACAATATTTAATGGCGAAGGAAAAACAGATAGAGAGAGCTTAATTTATGAACGACCTGATTTCTGGGCGACTTCTTCTAATAAACAATTAAATTTTCTTCAGCATGTAAAAACTATCCTAAAAATTAATGGAAGATGTGGAATAGTTATTCCTGATAATGTTCTCTTTGAAGGCGGTGCGGGTGAAACTGTGAGAAGAAAATTGCTTCATGAATGTGATGTTCACACTTTGTTAAGGCTTCCTACAGGAGTATTTTACAAACCGGGTGTAAAGGCAAATGTGCTTTTTTTTGAGAGAAAACCTGCAAGTGAGAAACCATGGACACAAAAACTATGGATATATGATTTAAGGACGAACAAGCACTTTACATTAAAGACCAACCCATTGAAGTATGAAGACCTAAAAGAGTTCATACAATGCTATAACCCTCAGAATCGTCATAATCGTAAACCTACATGGTCAGAAGATAACCCAAATGGTAGATGGCACTCTTATTCCTATGATGAATTGATGAAACGAGATAAGGTAAATCTTGACATATTCTGGCTGAAGGATGAAAGCCTTGAGGATTCTGAGAGTCTTCCAGATCCAGACTTGCTTGCAAGGGATATTGCAGAAAATCTTGAATCCGCATTAGAACAGTTCAGCAGTATTCATGAGGATTTGGAGGAGAAATAAATTTTTTGCGAAAACAGCATAGAAAAAGTAAAATATGCCCGTAGTGATACATAATAGGGATTTAGATGAAAGCTACAGTGATAGATGTTAAAGGTGAGAGCAACGTCTTATTTCCAAGGTTGAGATTTTTAGTAGAATTTGAAAATGATAGTGGAGAGGAGGTTGGTTTTTTTAATATGATTGGAAGAGTATACTTAGAGAAAGGGGAAGTAGGTGAGCTTCTCTCATTGGATAATCCTTTTATAAAGTTGAAACCGAAAGAAAAACGTAAGACAAATTTGTATCTCAACTTGGACACACGAAGACTTGAGATAATCGAAGAGGAAAGAAAAGGCGGGGATTTATGGTTTACCATTCCTATTTCTTATCTTGGAGTCACTAGGGGAAGTCAACCACTAATTGAGGCTATTCATTCATATGACGTAAGAGCTTGGTCACCAAAGGAAACAGACAAATGTAAGATTTTTCAATCCCAGTGGCTTGGTATTCTTGAGGAACTGAAATATTCTAAATATAAGGTTTTTGAAATAAAGATGCCAGAGTTGCCTGTTGGCACTCCACTAGATGCAGGAGTGCAACATTTAGTTAAGGCGCAAGACATGTTTAACGCAGGAAAGTACAAAGAAGTAGTATCCAACTGCAGGATGGCAATGGAAGAATTTCGAAAGATTATAAATGAAAAAGCAGAAGACATCTCTCGTAAAATTGATGAGGGGTGTAATCCTCCTCCCAAAGAAAAAAAGAAGAGCGAAAAATTCATAGAGTTAAAGCGAAGTGTTCATAATTTTTCACATATGGGCCCGCATACAGGGTATCCAATTGAAAGAAGGGATGCCGAAACGGCGCTTGTTTCAACTCTCTTAATAGGAAAATATCTCGCTGAGGTTTTGTCGGAAGGAAAAACGACACAGTGAAAAAATTAAGCAAATAATCTGCAGTGGTTTATAGATGATTGCTTCACTATCGGTTCAGTGACCATGTTTATATGCTGTCTACTACTCTGTTTGGTATTCTGGAAAGTGGTCAGCTAAGTTTCTCCTATTATAATAAACATCACATAATAAGCGGCCATATGTAAGTTTGATTGGATTCTTCAATGTAACTTCTTTACCTAATATCAGTTTTGTCAATTTGTTTTTTGCAGTTTGATATCCTGGTTCTCCCTCCTCCGGTGCGTCGTAACCGGTCGGTCTCACAAGATCTCCAGTTTGATTATTCCATTCCCACTTTGGTGCTACTTTGAAAGTATCACCATCAATTGCCTCTACTACCTCAAAGCCCATTTTAATTCCTCCGTTCTTCCATATAAAATCATATAGAATTGTTGCTTTATAAGACTTTGTTATATACGGAGTAGATTGATACGCACTCGACTTTTCTTTTAGTAACACATTATCTTTATAATCCTGTAGGTGTTTTTGTTTTTTATGGAAAATATAATACTGGATCCTGAGCCGCTTGATTTCTTCTATCTGCCGCCCTTATTGGTTGGCAGGGAAAAGGAAAACAAAATGCTAAATGCAATGTACAGCAGCCTGCCAGGAACAGGAGGAATGCACACATTCGTGACAGGTGAAAGCGGGCTTGGGAAGACCGCGCTTGTGAAACTATTTTTTGAAAAACTAAAAGAAAAGCAGAAGGATGAAAACCGTCCTCGCAAAATACGGCATGCAGGAAGAACTAAATAAGGTATATGGAGATATCAAACCCGATTACGCAATTAAAGATATTTCAGGGTTGCTGGAATATGTTTAGTTTGTAGATTTATGACTTTTTGGTTATTTGAAATTATCAAAAATGATAATTTTGTAAGGATGAAAAGAGCATGTAAAATTAGAAAATATTATATATTACATTTGTCTTACACATTATTGGTGATTGTAATGTCAAGTGAGGTCGTGAACTTCAGGACAACGCCTGAACTGATCAGGCAGATGCAGAAGCTTGTTGACAGTGGATACTACAGAAGCAGGACTGAGGCAATGAATGATGCACTTCGTCTCCTTGTCAGGAGATACATGGCGGTTAGGGCAAAACAGAAAATTTTTAAAACAAGGAAGAAACTTGGCAGATATAAAGGAAATCTAACAGGTGCGCTGATAACTGCAAGAAATGAGGAATGGTGATGAAGTATTACATTGATGCTTCTGTCGTTGTAAAATGGTACAAGGAAAAGGAGGAGTTTGAGTCTGTGGCTTTAAGACTACTTGACGATATTGTGGAATTTGAGGTAACAGGTGCTGCATCCTCACTCACGATATTAGAACTTATTAGGGCATTGCAGAAAATTGGTGTTCAGGAAAAAATCATAAAAGAAAGTTTGTCAAGCCTGGACAGCCTGTTTAAAACATGTCTTATCAAAACAAACATTTCAGATGAATGCATCAGTCTGTCAAAGGAGCTGATGCTTTCTAGTAGACTTTACGCTTCAGATGCTATCCACCTGTCATCAGCCATTCTGGAAGACTGTGATGTCATACTCACAGCTGATTCTGAGCATATGCTGGGAAAAAATGTTGTAAAAATATTCTCAAAAAATTATGGGATTGATATTTTGCACATAAAACAATACAAATAATCGCAAACTCTATATCCTCCTAATCTTTTCAGTGTTCAATGCTCACTTTAAGGGAAAAAATCATGCTTGCGCTTCTTGAGAAAAAGGAATGTTCAAGGAAGGAGTTAGCAGGTTTTTGGAGGGTTGCGCCATCCCAGGTTTCAAGGATTATAAAAAAAATGATTAAAAACAGGGATATTGAAAAAAACAGGAGATATGTTATAGGCTCCGGCAGGTTCAACGATTTTTATTCCCTGACTTCTGAAGGCATTTTTAATGCAAAAGAGCTCAAAGAAAAAATTGGGAAAATGAAAGTAATGGTGAGGGATAAGGGAAAGCTCAGGGAAAAAAGAATAAGTGAAATTAACATGAATTTTCTTGATGTTGTGGGTAATGTTTCAAACAATGTTTTTGACCCTGAAAAAATTAGAAAAAAGTTTGTTGTGTCAGAAAATATTCCAAAACTGAGATATTTTTTTGGCAGGGAAGAAGAAATTAATGAAATCCAAGATTTTTTGAAATCAGAATCAAAAGTGCTGGTGATAAAGGGTGTTGCTGGCATCGGGAAAACAACGCTTGGAGCGAAAATTGCATCTGAGCAGAATGGAAACGTATACTGGTACAGGTTCAATGAATGGGACACATTACGGGATGCTGTTAGAAATCTTGGTTTTTTTCTGAAAAAAATTGGAAAAAATACCCTAAGTTCTTATGTCAATTCAAATAAAAGGACAGAGATTGGTGAGGTCTCAGTTATACTGGAAAAAGACTTGAGCAATGTGTTGATGTTTTTTGATGACTGCCATCATGCAAAGGGAGAAGATGTGTTATTTTTCAGATCGCTTTTAGATATTCTGGAGAAAAAAAACAATGTGAAAGTTGTAATGCTTGGAAGAAGCATTCCTTTGTTTTATGATAGAAGGGATGCTGTTTTGAAGAAAAATGTGAAAGAGATGGAGATTTATGGACTGGATGAAAAAAGTGGTAAAAAACTGCTGAAACACAGGAAAATAGATGATAAATTTATTGATGACATGCTGAGAAATCTAAAAGGTCACCCTCTTTTCCTTGAACTTGCATCCGAGAACGCAAAATTTGAGATAGACAGATATCTGAGTGAAGAAGTATTTGCAAAACTTGGTGAGAATGAAAAAAATGCTTTAGGACTCGCATCTGTTTTCAGGTATCCTTTCCATTTTGATGTGTTTTCCGAGAATGAAATAGACCATTCCATTGTTGAAAGTTTGGTTGAGAAATCGTTGTTAAAACCTGATTTTTTTGTGCATGATTTGATCAGAAATTTTGTTTATCCCAGGCTTACAAAAGAACAAAAAACAAGATATCATGGGATTGCGGGCTCATACTACGAATCCAATGAAGAATGGGTTGAATCCATTTATCATTTCCTAATTGCAAATCCTGACAGGGCTGCAGAAATAGCTGCTGAGAAAGGAGAAATGTTAATAAGAAATGGTCATGTTGATGATTTCCTGGGTCTGCTGAACAAACTTGATGCTCATAAAAACGAATTGCTCCTTCTCAAAGGAGACATTTTTGACATAAAAGGTGAATGGGATAAGGCATTGGAATGCTACAATCAGGCGCTGAAAGTAGCTGAAGGGGAGAAGAGTGAGAAACTAATAGCAAAATGCTACCTAAAAATTGGAAACATACAGGAGAAAAGAAGCGAGTGGGATGTTGCGCTAGAAAATTTCAACAGAGGTCTAGATATATCAAAGAAAGTTGGTACTTTAAACAGTCTTGCTGATGGCTATCATGGTATTGGATATATTTATAGGCGGACAGGGGAGCTAGATAAAGCATTAGAAATCTATAATAAGGCTATAGAATATTATAAAAAAACTGACGATGCATGGGGAACTGGAAAGACCTATATTGACATAGGAAATATACATCAGGATAAAGGAGAATATGACAAAGCCATTGAGTTTTATAACAGAGGCTTGAGTTTGTCTGAAAGGGTTAGCAATAACTATGAAATTGTTAGAGCATACAACAATCTTGGTGGCTGTTATGGCCGGAATGGCATGACAGATAAAGCAATTGAATATTGTAAGAAGCAAATAAAACTTGCTGAGGAAATAGGTGATATTAGGGGATTAGCATACGGGTTGAGTAATCTTTCAAGTAAATACGAGGAGAAAGGTGATATTGATAAAGCGATGATTTGCATCAGAAAAGCGCTTCCCATAGTTAAAAAGTTAGGTGACAAATATGTGATTGCTGATACCTACATTAATCTTGGTTGCATATTTCGGGATAAGAAAGAATGGAAGAAATCTATTGAAAATTTCAAGGAAAGTATAAAAGTTGGGAAAGAAATAAAAAGTTTAGACAGACTTTCAGATGCTTATCTTGATTTCGCAAAAACATACAAATCCAAAGGCGACAGCATAAATGCAAAAAAGCAGTTTGAGAATGCCTTAAAATGCTATGAGAAACTTGGGAATAAGAGAAAGATTAAAGAAATCAAAAAGGAGTTGAGCAGATGCCAGAAAAAAAGAAAAGCCTTGAAGAACTCAGGAAAAAACTGAAAAAAATGAACAGACCTGAGGAGGAAATCACTGACAGCGAGATAAGTGTAATAGATGCTGAGATAGAAAAGGTTGAAGAAAAAGAAGAAGAGAAAAGAGAAGAAAAGGAAAAAGGAGATGAGGTAAAAGAAAAGGGCTGAGAAGAAGGAAGAGGAAAAGAAATAAAAACGTGTGAGAAGAGGGTGCTGGGTAGTTTCTAAATGTAGCAATGAAGTAATATAAATGAATGTATATGATGTGATTATATCGTATCTGACTGGTGCTGTCGTGGCAGTTGTAACAGCAGTTGCTGTAAAGATTGTTTCATCAAAGGTAGAAAAACAGTTAATGGAGGAGGGGTATGCGGTTGAGAAAATCAGGGTAGAAAAAAATGTATCAGCAAAAACATTTAGATGTCCTAAATGCAGGCAGACATTCACAGCAGAGGAAAAAATGCGCCCATACAAAGTCAGATGCCCATTTTGCGGTACAGAGGGGATGATAAAATAATTTATCCCCGCAGTGTCCCAAGAATGTTTTC
>JASEEW010000044.1 GCA_030019485.1 Thermoplasmatales archaeon
TAAATAATAAAATCTGGTTTTTACTCAATTCTTTAACATACTCAATGAGTTTCTCGATGTTCTGTATTCTCCAATCCGAAAATGCTAATATTTTCATATGCGCCATTATAGATTTGAACATTAAAAACCTTACGCCACGAGAAAGATACAGACATGGCAAAGGTTTAAACACTCAAAACAAATCCCTATATTATGAAAGTGAAAATAAAAAACAAAACAGAAAACATCAGGGCAGTCTGGATGGAGAAAAACATTGTAAAAATGATTGACCAGAGAAAACTCCCATTTGAATTAAAATTTTTTAATGCAAAAAACTATAATGATGTTGCTTTTGCGGTTAAGAACATGGTTGTCAGGGGGGCGCCTTCCATTGGCGCATGCGCTGTTTATGGTATAGCCCAGGCAGAGGCGCAGAAAAAAAACATTAAAAATGCTGCAAAAATCCTGAAAAAAACAAGGCCAACAGCCCATGATTTATTTTACGCAATCGATTACATGCTTAAAGAAATAAAAAATGGTAATGATGCAAAAAATTCTGCTGAGAAATATGTTGAAAAACTTGTGAATGAATGCAGAGCCATTGGTGTTCATGGCGGAAAACTCATAAAAAACAATTACAGGATTCTTACGCACTGCAACGCTGGCGCACTTGCAACAGTTGATTACGGCACAGCGCTTGCGCCAATAAGGTTTGCCCATTACAATAAAAAGAAAATTTTTGTATGGGTTGATGAGACGCGCCCAAGGTTGCAGGGAATGCTTACATCATGGGAGCTGCTGAATGAAAACATAAAGCACAGGGTTATTTCTGATAATGCTGCTGGGTATTTCATGAGAAAAAAAGAAATTGACATGGTTATTGTTGGTGCTGACAGAATTGCAAGAAATGGTGATTTCGCAAACAAAATAGGAACATATGAGAAAGCAGTTCTTGCAAAGGAAAACAGTATTCCTTTTTATGTTGCCGCACCAATTTCAACATTTGACTTTGGATTAAGGAATGGTGAAAGTATCAAGATTGAGGAAAGGAATGAAGATGAGGTGTTATTCATAAAAGGAAAAAGGGTTGCGCCTGAAAAAGCAAAAGCATTCAATCCTGCTTTTGATGTCACACCGTCTAAGTATGTTACTGGGTACATTACTGAGAAAGGGGTTTTGAGAAGTGAGGAGATAAAAAGGCTGAAAAAATGAAAAGATACTACAGGCAGGCTCCGTCATCAAAAGGATTAGAAAAAATTGAAAGAGGAATAATAGAAAGATATTCACCTGAGTTTTATGCAAACCTAAATACTGGTGTACTTGAGCAGTATCTTGAAGAAAAGAATGAAAAGGAGTTTGATAAACGCGAGCTTAATTGGTTTAATGTTTCTCTTCCTTTAATCATAGGCGTAGTTTTTGTGTTAATAACCTCCTATGTCGGGCTGAAGATAGGTATGGCTGTTGGCAGTACTTGGTACATGATCTATATCATAGGTATAGCTCTTAAATGGTCTGATAAACAGATAAAAATTGCAGGGAGTGTAGCTGGTAGTGTAACCGCAGTATCTGCAGGCTGGATTTTTGTTTACACCGCGCTTTATATCCTGCATGAGCAGGGTACTGTTCACTTTAGTTGGATTCAAACAATGCCTGTAGCAATTATAGGCTCAGCATTGCTATCTGTTTTAGCTCTACGAGTTGCTGTATCCTTACGAAGGATATGGGTGATAGAAGATCCTTTGCCCATGCCCGGCTTTGAGGCGCCGCTTACACTTTTGGATATTGCCAAGAAAGCATATACAGGTATGGCTAAAAGAGTAAAAAGAACAGTTCAACTAGTTGTTTCTTTACTGATGGTATCTGCAGGGTTTGTTTTTCTTAGAGATTTCCCTTTATTAAACCGCAAATCAGTTTTCCAGAAAATTTTTGGTGGTAGGTTTTATGATAGAGGGAGTATAATGATGCCAAAAGCCACAAGCAAATATTTTTGGGCAAATTTTTATCTCTCACCAATGCTCGTTGCCATGGGCTGGTTTTTGATGGTGAAAGGTGCATTCATCGTATGCCTTGGCTCCATTGTTACATGGCTTTTAATCAATCCGCTTTCAGTTTATTTTGGTGCTACCGCCTATGATCCAGAAATTGGTAAAACGGTGATTATAAGCAATCCATTTCTTGCATATTCTAATATAGCAAGAATGATTGCGATGGGTGCAATTGTTGGCAGCGGTTTTGCTGCACTTGCAAAAACAATACCAGTGCTAAAGGGCATTGCAACATTTCCATCTGCTCAATCTCCCAGTGTTTTAAAAAACATCAAACTATTCACAGGCATAATTTTCTCTGTGCTTGCACTTATGTTCTTTTTAACAAGTAGGTCTCTGCTTGGTTCTATTTCGTTATCCCTCCTCCTAGTTTTGTTCTGCTTTTTCCTAGCTGTTGTGCTAATAAAGATTATGGGGGAGGTAGGGCAGTGCCCAATCTCAGCAATGGGACTCATAGTTCTTATCATGCTAATCCTGCTGCTTAGGACTTTAGGTTTAGATCCAAATACTACTGCGATATTAGGGATACTTGCTGTAACTGCATTCTGCGCATCTATAGCTGTTTCAGCTAACCTGTTCTATGATTTTAAAGTTGGCTTGTATGCTGGTAACCAGCCAAGAAACCTTATTAAAGCTCAACTTATTGGCATTCTGCCAGGTGCTATTCTTTCAGGTGTTTTTGTATCCATGCTTGCATTAAACCTTAAAGAGCTTGACCTGCTGGCTCCGCAGGCTAATGCATTCGCAGCTATTACTGCTGCTCTGTTAGGCTTTCATGTAAACTACTGGTTATTGCTTGGAGGTATAGCTATAGGTATTGTAGCAGAAGTTATTACTGGAAGAGGGACTGCCTTTGCATTAGGAATGTATTTTCCACTAGGCATTACTTTACCCCTGCTTCTTGGTGGTGGGTTAAGATTCTTATGGGAAAAGAAACTACCGAAGCTCAAGCCTGAAGAAAAATCACTAAAACTTGTAAACACTTACGCAACATGCACAGGGCTGATTGCTGGTGAATCAATTATGGGGGCAATAGTCTGCATTGCTATTTTAATCTAATGCGCTCAACCTCCAACCTATCTGCTGTTGGGTACTCCTCAACAATAAAACAATTGTACGATAGTTGTTTTGCTATTTTTTCAAGAACCCATGGGGCGATTTCTATCCTTTTTTTCTCATTATCAATGTTGATTAGATTTTCTGGAATATTATAATTTCTTATCAGCTCCTTCATTATTGTTTTCATTTTTCTGCACTGGATAACACCTTTCAGCAGTGTTCCATCCTTTGTAACAATATCATATTTTTTCGCAACATTTTTTGCCCTTCTCATTATCCTGTTCCTCAATTGAACAGCATCCTTGAATGATGATGAGCAGTAATGCAATGACATGTCAACATCAAGATTCTTCATCACAGATATTGCATTTTCCTCACTTCCTTTAACAGCAGATGAAATATCATTCTTTACTGTGAAACCCATTCTGTTTAAAGCATCACAGTTTGTTTCCGAATACTCAAGTTCATTGAGATTCATAAAATCAACACCAAGGCTATCAAGATGTTTTGCCAGACTCATCATTTTGTTTTCACATCCTGGTATTGCTGGTATTTCAACGCCTACATCCATTTTTGTTTTCAATGATTCTTTTATTAATTTTTCACACAATGTGTTCTTCATTTTATCCCATGAATAAACTGGTGGATGGAACCTGATTTCATCCAAGTTAGCATCATCTAATTTGTTTATCCATTTTTTCTCAAAATTCCCAGCAGTGTACAAATGAATATGATGAGATTCACCAAAATTTTCCTTTAACAGTTTGATGTAGCGCAGTGTTTTTTCCGGAACAAACATCGGGTCACCACCTGTTATTCCAGAGCCAAGTGCATCAATAAGCCCTGCCTCATCAGTTACCTCAGAATAATTTTTTACATTTTTCTCATCAGCAAAAACAATGTCCTTTCCCCTTTTCCTGATTGATAATGGGCAGTAGAAACATCTCCTTGAACATAATCCTGTAACCAGTAAAACAAGTTTTGCACCCTTCTCACAGTATCTGCATCCTTTTGGTAGTCTGCCTATGAGTTTGGAACCTTTTTGAAGGGAGATCATAGTGAACAATACATTTAGATGATTAAATAGTTTGATATGAGAATAAAATAGGATTGTTTCGCCAAAGTTTTAAATTATAACAACACTATGGGGTTGTGTTAAAGAGGAAAAAAATGGATTCGTTTCGATACAGCCTGATGAATACTAAATTTCCAGTAACCTATGAGCCTGATTCTCTAAAGGGAGTAGTAGAAAACCTGCCAGAGAAGGCCTCCGCGATTTGTGTTTACAATAACCCCAGGGGAAAAACAAAAATTAGCACGTATCAGGAATTAAGAGATTTCGCGAGGGAAAACAATTATTCTCCTGGCGCCCACGTGATGGCTATTCATTATCCTGATTTGGCACAGGAAATATTTAGGGGGCTGTAATGAAAAATAGTTTCTATCCTTGGGGCGGCGAATTTACTGTCTGCTCTTCTAACAGTTGCATAGCAGTGGTGTTACTGCAAACAAACTACACCCCGCCCAGGGATGTAGCAGTATTTGGCCCGGTAAAAACAGAGAACATTGGTATAGAAAAAATAGTTGCCAATGTCATCTCCAACCCAAACATAAGGTATCTTTTGATTTGCGGGGATGATATCAGAGGCCATCTGCCTGGTTCAACGCTTGCTGCATTGCATAAATATGGAACAGATAAGGAAAACAGGGTTGTTAATGCACCTGGTGCCATCCCGTATATTGAAAACCTTGAAGCTGAAGCAGTGGAGAGGTTCAGGAAACAGGTAGAAATCCTGGATTTAATAGGTGTGAGAAAGAATGAAAAGATAGATGCGGTTGTTAGGGATTGTATAAAGAAGTCCCCTCCATCATTTGGGAGTCCTTACATTGCCATAAAAATAGTGGCGAAACACAGGTGGGCTGTGACAGATGATAAAAGGGCTCTGCATTCAAAAATTGTCATAGATTATATGGGAAAGATAAAAGGAAGGGGGTGCTGAAACCTGTTTTCATTTACGAAAAAACAAAAAATATTTGATATCTCAGGAATCCATATAGGCGGACAGCCCGGGGAATATCCCACTGTTCTTTTTGGAGGAATGTTTTTTAAGGGTGAGCCAAAGCTGGATGAAGGAAAAAAACATCTGGAAAAAATGCTAATGCTCAGCAGGTTAACCGGAAATCCTGCAATCCCTGATTTCTTTATTCGAAAGGAATCATATATAGAAAAAATTGTTGATTTTATTGAAAGCACCTTGCCTAAAAAACATCCCTTTTCAATAGATATCACTGCTCCATCAATTAAAATAAAGACATTGGAGTATCTTCATAGGAGGAAGCTTCTCTCACGGACAATTTACAATTCCATCCACATAGGGGTTACAGAAGAGGAAAGAAAGGCGCTAAAAAAGTATACGCCGGCTGCAGGGATAGTTGTGGCATTCAATCCAAAGGATAAGTCACCTGATGGTAAAATAGAGGTTCTAGAAAACAGCGCGCATCTGTTAGATAAAGGATTGCTTGCCATAGCCGATGAGGTGGGTATCAAAAAGGTTCTTGTTGATACTGCTGCGCTTGCACCCGGAGAAAACAGCGGTGCGTCTGTTGCAGCTATTCCGGTGATAAAAGAGGAATACGGCCTGCCAGCAGGTTGCGCAATACACAACGTTGTTGAAAAATCAGCCTGGCTTAAAAAATTTGACTCTGCTGCCAAAGTGGTGGATGCATCCTCAAATATTAACATCCCCCTGTTTGGCGGAGACTATGCTATATTCGGCCCTGTGGAAAACGCTGAATACGTGTTCCCCATAATAGCCTGGGAGGACATACTTATTTCAGAGTACACTGAAAATTATTTTGGGACCAGACCCAGGGGAAATCATCCCAGGAGGAAGTTTTTTAAATGAAAAAACAAGTGATCAAAACCACCGTGATTGGCTCCTACCCGGTCCAGCCGGACAACATGGCTTTCATGAAAAACTATTTTGATCAAACACTGGATACTTCCTGGGAAAAAAACATTGAAAGAGCAGTCAATGACATGCTGGGAGCAGGAATAGATATTATCACCGATGGGCAGACAAGGGACCCCATGATACAGCTCTTTACCAGGAAGCTTGATGGATGCAGGGTCAGGGGCAGGGCAGAGGTAATAAATAAAATTGGGTACGGGGAGCCTGTAACAGTTGAGGACCAGAAATATGTTAGGTCCCTGCTCACAAAGGACAGGAAATTAAAAGGTGTTATCACAGGACCTTATACCCTAGCCAAGTCATGCATTGATTTATATTACAGCGATGAGAAACAGGAAGCCTTTGATTTTGCGTCTGCCCTTAAACAGGAGGCTGAACTGCTGCAAAAACATGTTGATATGCTCAGCATGGATGAACCATTTTTCTCTGATTCTGTTCCAGAGTATGGAAAAAACCTGATAAAGACGGTTGCACAAAACATTTCTCTTCCAGTTGCGCTCCATGTCTGCGGCGACACATCAAAAGCAATCCCTGATTTGATAGAAATGCCAGTGGATATTCTCTGCCTGGAGTTTAAAGGCATCCCAAAACTCTTTGACGAACTCAAGGATTATTCTTTTCCTCAGAGAATCTGTTTAGGCTCAGTTCGCTCTGATGACAGCAGGATTGAAAGCACGGAAGAAATAGTTGCTCACATCCAAAAAGCAATAAGCATCTTTGGTGATAAAATAGTGCAAATCTCACCAGACTGCGGTCAGAGGATGCTGTCAAGAAAGGTCGCATATCAAAAATTAAGGAATCTTGTAAAGGCAGGTGAAATAATCAATGCCTGATAAAATCATTCCATTGATAGAAGCAAAAAAAACATCAGGGAAATACGTTAAACTGGATCCAAAGGGTTTTTTTGTCATAGAGTTAGACAGGCAGCAGATTAGAGTAGAATATTACTCCAATGTTTACAGGAAAAAAAGAATCGCATCTGGAAAACTGGAAAAAGTTTTCACTGGAAAAAAAGCAGATGCATTGTCTGACACCATTGCAAACCATGTGCCAGGTCTTAGACCAGAGCATTACTGCTATCTCGGCAGGGAGTTCCAAAAAGCAGAGTCAGCGCTCAAAAACAATAAAAAATACATTCAGGATGGGTGCTAGCTATTTTGTTTACTGCACTCACCCGATTTGTTCAAAAATTAAGCAACCTCAACAACAAGCTTTTTCTTTCCCTCCGGTTTGATTAATATGCCCTTCCCTTTTGTCAGCCTCATAAACTTAGCAATGCTCTTTGGTATTCTAACAATCAATGAGTTACCTGCATAGGAGATTTTTGATTTTTTTTCCATACCCCAGATACCAAGTTTCTTTGCTTTTTTTTCAATTTCAAGTGCTGATTCTTCTGTAAATATAACCTCTCCACACTTGGAGCATACATCTGAATCATACTTATCAAAATAGATATCACCATACATAAAAGGCGATTTTTTTCTTATCAATCTTCCCTTATCACACAATGGACATTTCATAATCTCTCAATCCTTTCCAACTCCTTCCTGTACTTTTCCTCACCCCCGCGCATTTTCTTTCTCACCCCTCCAGATACTTTTTCACCATTTTTATTGCGCAGAGCTCACCGCACATTGAGCATGTATCCTCAAAAGATGGTTTTCTTTTCTCCCTAAGCATTCTTGCCTTTTCAGGGTCAACGCAGTACTTGAACTGCTCATCCCAGTTCAGATTTTTTCTTGCATTTGATATGGCCAAATCAGCCTCAATGTTTTTTCCTTTTGCAATGTCTGCAGAGTGCGCTGCTATTTTTGATGCAATGACACCGTCCCTTACATCATCCACTGTTGGAAGGGAGAGATGCTCTGTTGGTGTAACATAGCAGAGAAAATCTGCGCCGTAGTATGCTGCGAGTGCTCCACCTATTGCGCCAACAATGTGGTCATATCCTGGGGCAGTGTCTGTGACAAGTGGTCCCAGGACATAGAATGGGGCGTTTTTGCACACTGTTTTTTCTATCCTGACATTTGCTTCTATCTGATTTAATGGTATGTGCCCTGGTCCTTCAACCATTGTCTGCACGCCTTTTTCCCTTGCCCTTTCAACAAGTTCACCAAGTATTACTAATTCCTGTATTTGAGGTGGGTCAGATGCATCTGCAATGCATCCAGGTCTGAGACCGTCGCCGAGGCTTAGCGTAAAACTGTTTTCGCTGGCAAGTTCAAGCAGGTAATCATAGTTTTTGTACAATGGGTTTTCTTTCTGGTTGTGAATTATCCATGCAACAAGAAACGCCCCTCCCCTGCTCACAACACCCATTGTTCTTTTCTGCTTTTTTAGTTTTTCAACACTTTCCTTCGTGACACCGCAGTGAACGGTCATGAAATCAACACCGTCCTGTGCATGTTTTTCAATGGAATTAAAAATGTCATCCTCTGTCATCTCAACAACCGCACCCTTTTTTGCGTACTCCATCCCTGCCTGGTAAATCGGCACTGTGCCAACCGGTATATTTACTGTTTTCAAAATTTTTCTTCTGATATCATCAATGTTTCCACCTGTGCTTAAATCCATTATTGCATCAGTACCATATTTCACAGCTGTTTTTGCTTTTTCAATTTCCTCATCAATGTTTACATAGTCTGGTGAAGAACCAATGTTTGTGTTGATTTTAACCCTGAGTTTTTCACCTATGCCAAGCGGTCTTGGTGAATGATGCGGATTAAAAGGGATTACAGCCCTGCCTTCAAGAACCAGTTTTTTCAGTTTTGCTGGGTCAATCCTTTCATCTTTTGCAACCTGCTTTATTTCCTCCTGAAGTTTTAATGCAACTTTTTCCAGTGTCATAATTGTTAAACGGATTAAGGGGTAATAAAGATGATGTTTTCTGTAAACATTCCTTGATAATACTTAAATCATTTGAGAGCAGTTTATGTTTTATGTCCAAAATAATTGGTGAAGCGCTTGATGAAAAATCCTTCAAACAGTTCAGGGCAGGGGAGAGCACGGTGGTGGTTGCAACAATCACAGACAACGGTTATCCAAACACAACACCTGTGCACCTAGTCACGGCTGTGAATAAAAAAACGCTTCTTCCGGCGATGAACAGAAACCATCAGGGGGTTATTAACATCAGATATGAGCCGAAAATAATGGTATCGCTCTGTGAAAAAGATGATTTGAATATCTCAATAAGATGCAATGCAGGGGTGTTTAAAGAAAAAATGGAATGCAACCAGGCTATGTGCATAGTCAAGGCAGCGGTAATTGACATAAAAGATGATTCCACACATTCTGAGACAGTTTCAGGTGTTCGGTACAGATGCAGGACTGAAAGAGGGAAAAGGTTCATCCAGGATGTTTTTGATGAACTTGAAACGTATACTAAACTCCAAACTTCTCAGCTGGGTAGACACGAAAATTGCTGCAGCTCATAAACTGGGAAGTTTGCTGCAACACAGATTTCAGCGTAGAATTTCAACCGAAATAACTTCGGTTGCAGAGTTTACAGGGTAATGGTTAGGTGGAAACAAAAAAGCAAACATTTATCTGAAAGTATTCCAATTTCCAATTTATGAACCTGAATTTTACAGAAGAACAAAAAATGATTCAAAAAACAGTTAAGGATTTTGCACTGAAAGAAATTGCGCCCGTAGCTGACCAGATAGACAAGGAATCAAAGTTTCCTGCGGATATTATAAAGAAACTTGGGCAGCTTGGTCTTATGGGGATAAATGTATCCATGGAGGACGGGGGTGCAGGTCTTGACACGGCTTGCTATGCAATTGCAATTGAGGGGCTGTCAAAAGCATCAGCAGCCACAGGCTCCATAGTCGCAATGCATCATTTAGCCTGTGATGCACTCAAGCGGGCTGGCACGCCAGGGCAGAAAAAAAAATATTTATCCAGATTAGCTGCCGGTGATTATTTAGGTGCATTCGCACTCACTGAGCCAAAAGCAGGCAGTGATATAGGAGGAATACAAACAACTGCAAAATTGGAGGATGATTCCTATATTCTTGATGGTAAGAAAATATTTATTGTCAACGGCATGCAGGCGGATGTGATAAATGTTTTTGCATCCACGGACACCTCAAAAGGAGCTAATGGGATATCAGCATTTATAGTTGAGAAGAATTCCCCAGGGTTCAGCGTCAGCAGAAAAATCAACAAGCTTGGCATAAGGGGCTGTGAAATTGCGGAGCTGATTTTTAAGGACTGCAGGGTGCCTAAAGAAAATCTTCTTGGAAAGGAAAACGAGGGTTTTAGAATAGCCAATGATGCGCTTGACACTGCAAGAATAGCTGTTGGAGCGCAGGCTGTTGGCATAGCACAGGGAGCATTTGAGGAGGCACTGAAATACTCAAAGCAGAGGAAACAGTTCGGCAGGGCTATCTGCGAGTTTCAGGCGATTCAGTGGATGCTTGCCAACATGGCTACAGAGATAGAGGCTGCGCGACTCCTTGTTTACAAAGCAGCACTTGCTGAGGATGCAAACAAAAAATTCAGTGCTGATGCCTCAATGGCAAAACTGTTTGCAAGCGAGGTTGCTGTGAGAGCAGCGGTAAAGGCTGTGCAGATTTTTGGCGGATATGGTTACACAAAGGACTACCCGGTTGAGCGCTTTTTCAGGGATGCGAAGGTAACCGAGATTTATCAGGGCACAAGTGAAATCCAGCGAGCGAATATTGTGAGAGAACTGCTGGGAAAGTAAAAACCGATAAAACTGAAAGATATTTATGTTATTCCTTGGGGTTGTCTTTGTAATGTCTGCAACGCTGAGGGGTTGATAAAAACAAGCAATGTGAGTAAAATGTTTCTTTTTTATGCTCCTAGCTCAACAATCATTTTCTTTTTTGATACAGGCGTGATTAGTACTTTTTCTTTTGCTTTGATTTTCATTGCTCTCAGAATGTCTTTAGGGAGGTATATACCCAGTCTTCCACCACCTGCCACTGAAACTGTTGCTTCATGCCCGGTTGGTATTTTTTCAGCAGCGAACCTGTCTACGATCTTGGATGACCTGGCATCGTAGAATTCTTCCTTGCAGGCATTGCATCTGTGTCCCGAAAGATTGGGAATTATTATATGCTCACCACCTAGGACAACATCAAAGCAAAGGCTGTCGGAGTATTCCGCTGTTCCTACCTCACAAATGGGGCATTTAAACGATTTCTTTATCATTGGTTCTTTCTTGTGTTTCCACTTCTTCTTCAGTGTTTTTCTCATCATCTCCTCAGTTATTACTGGGACATCTTCTATTTTTTTTCTCATGTTTTTTCCTCCTCAAATGCTGTTATTACCACTACAAGTTTGCCATCCGCTTTCATGATTGCGAATGCTATTCTCACCAAACCTTCTCTGTATGGAAAACAGTTTTTTGATATGTATCGTCCTTCATGTTTTTTATCAAACCCATACACTCCATACAGAAGTGTGTTCAGTATTTCTACTTCCTTAATATCAGGATGATATGTTCTGATATGCCGCCATCTTATCTCATAGCAGTTGCTATATACCAGTTTTTCCACATCTTCCCTGAGCTTGCTTAAATCCTTATATACTATCATGTATCTACTCCTATATAGTATTTTCTCCGTCAAATATCCGTATGAGATTCACCCGGGCATGATGTATATATACACCGAGGTACATATATATTTCTGAGGCGAGTATCCATGTGC
>JASEEW010000045.1 GCA_030019485.1 Thermoplasmatales archaeon
CAGGAGGTGTTTTTTTCTCTACCGCAGGCTTTATTGTTCCCTCTGCACCGCAGGTAGGGCATTCAACCTTAAACGCCTCCTTTTTTCTTTTCACCTTAAATATTGTGCCGCATTTCGGGCATTTGAGAATCATAATCCTTTTTCTCATGATAAGAAAGACTGCACCCCCAGCAATCTCAACAGCAATTATAACAATTATCAGGATAAGATAATAGATGACCTGCGGAGCCTCTGCTTCCCCCTCCTCTTTTTCAGTAACCTTGGTACCATAAATGGGTGGGTTTGGTGGATAAGTTGTCGTGTTTATCCCATCTGACGCCTCAAAATAGTATGTATGGAAACCTTTGGAGAGGTTGGTGGAATGTTCATAGACGCAGCCATCTGTATAATTATTATCACTATTATCCTGCTTTGTCATATTATAAGCAGAACCATCAATAATCACATTAACATAAGCAGGCGTATCATTGTCCTCATCCGTGTATGTAACATTAAATTTGAACACAGTATCCAAATAACCTGAGAGAGGGGAGACGGTTCCGTTGGATAGGGTGGGAGGGTTGTTTTCACCATCTCCTGAGGGGGTACTCATTTCTATCTCAGCTGGATCCGTGAGCCAGGGATCATAAAGCACATTATCAGTTATGTTGTCTCCATTTCCAGGTCCTACACCACCTGGTCCGTCTGGGGAGCCCCACCAGTTGTACGTGGCATTAACCTGATAGTCTAACTCTGAATTATAATTGTAAACTCCATAATTCGTATTATTGTAAATATTACAATAATGAACTTCATTGTCCAAAGAGGAGTGTAAAAAGATCCCATAAGAGTTGTTGTAGATTGTACAATTTATTATTGTGGTGTTTGAGGCGCGAATGAGATAGATGCCATCATGAGAATTGTTGTAAACAGAGCAATTTGTTATTTTGTTATTTGATGCCCCATCCTTCAGTCGGAAACCATTAGCATTGTTATAAATATCGCAGTTTGTTACGATGTTGCTGTTTGAGGAATCAACCAACTGGATGCCATACCAAGTGTTGTTATAAATGTTGCAGTTTGTTACTGTAATATTTGAGGATCTAGCGAGGGAGATGCCAAAATCATTGTTATAGGTAGAACAGTTTGTTATAGTGTTGTTTGTAGAATGCCAACCCACAGAGATGCCATAATTATTGTTGCATGAAATGATATTGTCTATTTTACCGTTTTGAACACTGGAGAAGGAAATACCATGTTTATAGTTTGTTTTTCCATCATGAATTACACAATTTCTTACAATAAAACATGCGTTTGTGTTTTCTATTCTAATACCTGCGCTCGAATGTAGATAATCGCCCAAGGCTTGACTCGCATCTATATCCCATCCCTCAATAATATATGGATTCCATTCCGTTCCATCCCCATTTACAACCCCATTCTGCCCTACTATAAAATCCTCATTTCCATTTATGTATATCGGATCATGCGGCTCAAGCCCCCTGCTTCCTGCTCTGGAAAACCCCTGCTCCCCCTCTGTTATCCCTATATTCACTGATATAACCGCAAAAACCATGCAAAAAAATATCACAAAAAGAATTATCCTTTTATTCATTTTTTCCTCCCTGCAAGCATGAAATGCGCAAGCAGTGCCTCAAGCTGTATGCGCTCATTGCTTCCTTCAACTATTCTGAACTCTGCTTCACCGGTTCTGTCAATCAATTCTATCTTCTTTTCATCTGGTATGCTCAGGTCAAATACTGTTTTATGTATCTGCTTGATGATATCCTCACCTGATAGTCCATAGTTTATCAGCATCTCATCCAGACAGTCTCTTGCTTTTAAGAAATCACCCTGGATTGCTGTGTTCAGCATTTTTTTCACATCCTCTGGTTTCGCAGTAGCAGTGATTCTGTAAATGCTTTCAGCATCAATTTTCTTTGACACAGACGCACCAACCTGCAGCGCAGATATTGCCTTTCTCATATCGCCAGATGCAACATAAATTATTGCATCACTCCCATCCTCTGTTATTTTTAACCCCTCGTTTTTTTCAATAAAATTAAGATATTTTTTTATGTCTCCCTGTTTCAGTGGTCTGAATCTGAAAACAGCACATCTTGACTGGATAGGTTCTATGATTTTGCTTGAATAGTTGCAATTATGGGAGATGAAACCATTTGAGATAAAATTATGATCTTGAAAACAGGTTATATCTCTTACATCATTACATTTTATCTCCTTTATCTCTATTATTTTATTTTCTATAAAACAATCATTTTCATATTTATCAATCCATCTGTCAAATTCAACAAAATTTTTTCTTGGAAGATGAACATCTTTACCTTTTAATTGAGATGCTACAAAATCAGGGCTGCAACCAACTAATCTAGCTACATTTCTTTGCGATCTGCCTTTACCAATCTCTGTTTCTATTAATAATGATTTTCTTTTCCATAACTCAATTGTAAATAGTTTATGTTTTAAATATTCAGAAGCAAGTCTTGATAATCTTGATTTATATTCTTCATAAGCATAACCAATTCTAGTAAAAAATCTATAAAGATTTTCATTTGATGATTTTAGGGTTAATGCAAAAGTTAAAACATCTTGAGAATCTTTTTTTCTTTTTCCTTTTTCATCCCTTATACTAATATAAGAACTTACCTCAAAAACATTCAATAATTCTCTTAACTCATTATAAAATTCAATCATATTGTTTTTTAAATCTTTAATTTTGTTTTGCCTTAGATTAATTGCATTAAAGTTATATTTCTTACAAGTGGGTTTATCTCCTTCGCAGCCAAACAAACCCCTTAGAAATTCTCTTTTGACAAACTTGGTACCTTTTTTTACGAAATTTGGAACATTATAAGCAGTAGAAACTTTATCTCCATTTGGAACCCCAAGATACTGTAAAAAGAGTGATAATGTGCGGGAATCTAGATGAAATGATGTTGATATCCCCCTAAACCTTTTTCCTCTTATCTCACCATAAATTTCCTTATCAGATGTTTCTGAGAAGTTATTGTATCCCAAAGTTCTTAAATCTTTTTTAACATTTTCTAAAGCATTTCTGTTTCCTGAAAAATATAGTCTTATGTCATTTTTTACGATATGTCCATCACCAAGCATAAAAGCCACTATTCTTGCTAAAGCACCTGTTTGTCTACTGTTATAAGTCAAATCCAGTAAATTTTTACGTTTAAGTTCTCCAATAACTCTATCAACATTTCCATGCATAATCTCTTCAGAAAGTGCTTTTTTTATACTTGAATAGGCTACCTGAATGGAGAATTCGTTTTCTATAATCTTCTTAATATCCATTAGGTTTCTTAAAACAACGGCTTTTGTGTTAATTGTAACAAAATAATGTGTTTTATTCTTACCGACATATCTTAATATATGGTCTTTATTCTCAATTGATCTTAATAATTGATCAGTCCTTATCCTTGATAACCCTATTAGTTTTTGTATTTCAAATCTAGAAATCTTTGTATTTCTCTTTATAATATCATAAATTTCTTTTTCTCTTTTTGTCAAACCTTTATTTGTTTTAATAAATGAATTTAATTCTTTTATTCTGTTTATAATTTTATTTTTCTCTATTGTTTTTAACTTACCATATCTTTCAACCGCTTCTATACTTTTAAAACCTTCTTTTTCCTCTCTTTTTGTCAAAAACCTTATAAAATCTTCAACGTTTATAATTTTATTATTATTGTTTTCAAAATAAGTTCCTTCAAGATTAGGATAAACTAAAAGTTTATCTTCTTTAGTTATTTCCCCTGCAGCTTTCCACCCTTTACTTGTGAGTAACTTGTGATCTTCGGTTAGTTTTAATTTTCTTCCTGTCATTGTTGTTATTTCCAATGTTTTCTTTCCTATTCTTTTTGGATCTAATTTGATGGAAGCGAGCACAATATCATCCTTTGGAAATTCGCCCTTAAAATTTTGAACCTTATTTAGTGTTTTAGTTTCAAAATTCTTCATAAAATCATCCATAGTTATCTCTATTTCTTCTGGGAGAAGTATTTTTGTATCAGGAGTTACACATGAAAGGATAAATCTGCATGTTTTTGTGAACCTCTCCATGGTTCTCCTAAGAGCTGCCTGAGCCTCAGGGGTCAATGCATCTGCTTCATCCAGAAAAATGATTTTAAAGTTTGTCTCGCCGATTGGTGCTGTTCTCGCGAAATCCTTTATTTTTGTTCTCACAACATCTATGCCTCTTTCATCAGATGCGTTCATTTCTGTAAAGTTTTGTCTCCAGCCGTCACCAAAAATTTCCTTTGCCAAGGCAATTGCGCATGTTGTTTTTCCAGTTCCTGCAGGACCTGCAAAAAGCAGGTGAGGCAGGCTGTGTATTTTCACATACGCCTTCAGGCGCTCAACAACATCATCCTGACCTACAACCTCATTCAGTTTCTTTGGCCTGTATTTCTCAATCCAAACATCATCCATGATTACCTGAACTCCTCTTTTGATACTGCTATTAATATAAGTGCTATAAGGCTCAATATGCTTGAGATACCCAAGGGACCTAGAGTAAACAATCCAAGGATACTACCTATTAATGCAACTGCCCAGGATTTTCTTTTTACAGCCATTACACCACCAACAACTGCAATAATAGCAAGTAAAAGGATTATTGTAGCACAGACTATTATGTATGCAGCCATATTCTCATATAATGAATATGAGGCCGCCTCCTCCGCAGTTAACATCATAAGAACTGCGTTTCCTATCGCAATTAACCCTGCAATAATAAGTAAAACACCCGCCGCTAATGATATGTTTGTTTTCTTTTTTTCTGGATACCATGCTGGGGGTGGTGGATACGGTAGATATGATGGGTAGGATGGGTATTGAGGTTGATAGGATGTTGTCGGGGGAACATATTGTGGCTGTTGAGGTTTTGCTTTAAGCGTACCTATCGTGTTGCATAATGGGCATTTAACCTGCAAAGGTCTTTCTAAAGACGTTACATCCATTATATTGCCGCATTTAGGGCATTTTACTTTCACAGGAAAAGAAATGCTTTAATGGGATATAAATGTTCTTTATGCCACATAAAGCAAATTTTTGTAAAACAGTACAACTATGTAAATTCAGTATAAAAAATAGTAAAAATTTCTCTTGACAAAAATATACTATGTTGGTTTCTAACGTAGACGTAATATTCCGTAAGGTTTATATTTCATCTAAGTGTTTCCCTGCCTCATAGGTGAATGAAATGGAAAATGATAAAATAGATGTGGGTGAAGGCATTGAGAACAGAAAAATTTCAGGAAAAAGCAGACTGATAAAAACAGCAAAAACATCAACAAAACTTGTTGCTGTGTTTATTGTTGCATTGTTTCTGCTGAATGGTCTGGCGGTTGCACAGTCAACATCTATTGATGTGGATGTTAACAGGCTTCCGTATGATAGCACATTTGGCATAGATCAAGAGGTAACACTAAACCTGATGAATATAAACGGAAAAACAACACTGCTTGTTACATTGGATGGTGTATCATCAGAGGTAGCGGATATAAATCTTTATCTAAACAGTAAAAGCATTGGAACTGTTGAGAAAAACACAGCAAACCTGTTCATCATTACCATAACTGGTGGAAGCAGTCTTAGGTTTTATGCCTTGGCGGGCATGCATGTCAGAGTTGAAAAGATCGAAGGTTCAATGGTGCATTGTCCAAGCAATTCAAAAATATCTGGGGAAACATTTTACAAGATATGGAATGAATGCTATGTAGCAGAGATAAACTTACCAAGTAACAAAATTCATCAAATAACACTAACCTCTGAAAAAGATATCACATACATGGGAATAACAGGAAAATCAATCTTAGCATATGGTGTTGCTAACAACACAAAAATAGCTCTACCAGAAAACACTAATCTCAAACTTGTTTCAAATGCTTCCGTTAAATTTAATCTAAGGATAGAAGAAGAACAAACATCTACCAAGCGTTCTCTTACAGAGCAAACAACAGTTGTTGGCATCAATGTTAGGTCTCAATCTGACCCTACAAACTTCAATAATATCATGATAGAAAACATTGAGCCTGAGATGCTTAAATGGTCATTGGAAAGCTATGCAGATATATCTCGTGAATGGTTGCAAAACAGCACAGTCAAATATGATCCAACTTTCAGCTGGAAAACACAAACAAATTCAACTACACAGGAGTATTATGATAACATGAATGATGCAATAATCTCCCCACCCATACCGCTTAATCTTTCCTCAGATCCAACCCTGAGTTTCTGGACAAAATATGACATGGAGGGTAGCCAATGGGTAACTATAGGATGGACAAGACTTTTGGATAGGGAGTTTGGATTGCCTGTGCTTCTTACAAACTCAGCAGACACAGACACCCCTGGGAGTTACATACTCAATATTTCTGCAACCGAGGTTTACACTTATGATAACATAAGTTTTGGTGTAGCATCCTCAGGCATAATAGATAATGTTACATGGTATTTTGGGGATGGTGAACAGGCTTATGGTGTGATGGTGAATCATAGTTACACAAATGATGGAAACTACACTACCTATTGTGTAGTAAATGGTGATGATGGTTATGCGAAATTCCCAATAGAGATAACTGTGCTGAACAGAGCACCTGTACCTGTTATTGATGCTTACCGTTTGATAAATGTTACACTCAGGGTTGCTGGCAGAAAGAATAACAGTGTCACAATAACATTACTTGAGGATAATATTTCTGTGGGGCAGACAACGGTTATTAGAGAATCTGATAACCCTGATGAGACTAGTAAAACCATAACATTAAAAGTGAGGGGGAAAAAAAACTATCAGGCTTTGTTGCAGTATGATGGTGGTAATGGTGGTGCGAACCCTATCAGACTGTTGTTCACGTTGCAGGAATCTGATGGGTTAAAGGAAATAAATATTACTTTCAACTCAGTAAATGGAATGTATCAGGAGCAAACAATAAACATAAGCAGCACAGTTGAAGAACTATTGGAGGATAACACAATGATCATATTTAATGCATCAGAATCCTATGACATTGATGGAACCATAGCAGATTATGTTTGGGGTTTTGGTGATGAAACAAACAGTATAGGCATGGTTGTTAATCATATGTATGCGGTGCATGGTGTGTATAATGTAACCCTAAATGTAACAGATGATGACGGTTCAACAAATGAGACCATGATTCCTGTTGAACTGTCTATACCAAGATTGTTGATTGATCAGTATCATGGTGTAGATAGTATTTTACCATCATCTGAAATTAACATAAACTGGGATAGGTTGCGAGGGGATTGGCCTAGAATAGACTGGGAGCGTCAACCAAGGAGAATTCTCATGCATTATGATAACATCTGGGTTGAAATCAGCACAGATAACATTAGTTGGAACACATTATCTGTCTACCCCAGGACGGATGTTAAAAACTCCAGTAATGTTTTGGGTAATGTTGATGGCTGGGTGAAGCAAGAGGTTGGTCTTTCCAGTTATGCTGGAGGAAATGTTTTGGTTAGGTTCAGAATGGCAACGGATGGTTCTGTTGAGTACACTGCCCCATATATTGATGACGTGCAGATAGGGGAAAATAATAAGGATAGTAATCGTGTTGTTTTAACACATGAGAACACATATGTTAGTGCAGGCAGTGTTATTCATACTGTGAGGGTGGAGAATAACGGTGATACTACTGACACATTCACCATGGAATCAACATATGGAACATTAGACAAAACGTCTGTTACATTAATCACTGGTGAATCAGCTTTGGTTTCTATTCAAACACCCCCACCTATTTCCATATTTACAGGTAATCCATACGATATAGATAGTGATGGTATAAATAATGCAGAAGAATTTTATCTACCCTATTATTATGGCAAAATATATGCAAAGGATTACTTTGACAGCAGAAACATCACCAAGGATGCTTCAAATCCGCCTGTGCCTTTAGATGTTGCCGACATATCTAATTATACTGTTTTATATGGCAACAACTCACAGATGAAGTTAAAGATGAACATCATAGAGAATGGTTCTTATAAGATAGATATTGCAGGAATTGCTGCTGTGAATGATATGCAGGAGAGCAGATTAAGTAATCCTATTGATATAAGTCTTGAGAATCAAAATGGGGAATTCATGATAACAAACTATGCTAACACGCATAGTTGCAGAGGAAGTAATGATACTTGTAATATGACCTATTGGTGGAATAACTACACATTCAAAGCATACCTTGGAAAAGACACATACAATATTACAATTGGATTAAACAGCAGCACATATGATGCATTATCACAACCCATATTATTGTTGAACCATCTATACCTTGAGAAATATGGCATAAACCCGTTGAGTAATGATTCTGATGTTGATGGAATAAATGATATTAATGAATACCTTGACGCTCTTTCACCCTGCTCTGCTGACACAGATAATGATTATATTATGGATAATGTTGAGATAGGCTGGTGGCAGACCATACACACCTTATCCTTTTCTGAATCAGTAAAAAGGGCGGATAATCCTGATTTTGACAATGACAGGCTTGTGGATGGTTTTGAACTGCTTTACAACACGAATATCACAAACCCTGATTCTGATAATGATGGCCTGAATGATTATGATGAAATATTTGAGTACACAAAGGCTGAGAGAATTGAGGCTGAGGATGCACTGCTCTATGAGACAAACAACCTCATAGCAACTGAGAATGGGGTTATTCTCCAGTCGAACAAAAGCTCTGAGCTCAAGATGGATTTTGAAGTATCTGAGAAAAGTTGGTACAGAGTGAAACTTGTTGGGAATTCTATCACCAACTCATCTGTGGTTAAGGAAACAGAAACAACCTATACCCATACTGGCACAGGGAAATCTATGCCTATAGCATCAAACGACACTGGGACAGCAACTACTGCGAGGGAAATTATGGCAGACGAGGTAGCTACCAATACCACTAACATCACTGTTTCTTCAACCAAACCAATCTACAAATTTAGCACTGGCTCCATAGAGCTCAAAACGAAACTCATGGAGGAGAGGGTAGAGATTACTGATGGAAGATACTATTCCATTTACGGCGATTTAGAGAAAAGCACACATACACTTCACTACAAACTCTCACCCTCAACCTATGATAACTTTACTTTTGAAATTGACTATTTCATTATTGAGAGACAAGGACTTGACCCATGGGACAACGACACAGATAACGATGGTTTGCTGGATGGTGATGAGGTTATAAATTATGGTACATCACCATGGACAAATGACACAGATAACGACATGATAAACGATTTTGATGAAATCAACACATATTATACAAACCCAAACAGTAAGGATACAGATAATGATGGTTTAAATGATCATGAGGAGATATTTACTTACAGAACATATCCAGCAAGGAAGGATTCAGATTTTGATGGCATTGATGACAAAGAAGAAATAGATTATTGGAATATAACGAGAGGTTTATCACCATCTCAGGCAGGAGAAAATGCCACAAAAACTGATGCTGATAATGATTATATGCCTGATGGCTATGAGATTAAAAACAGTCTTGACCCGTTAGATTTTGCTGATGCTGACAGCAATCTTGATTCTGATGGTTTGACAAATGTTCAGGAGTACAATCTTGGGACAAACATATCTGAGCCTGATACTGATAATGATGGTCTGAAAGATGGTGAGGAAATCATCAGCATAATGTTTAGAACAGACATTAGAGATGGGGCAGTAAACATTAACGGTTATCGCTCATTAACAAATGAGGATTTACTGAATAAATGGATATATTACAATAATAGTGAGTGGGTAAACGGGAAAAAATACGTCTACTATGGGACTGATACAAACATTTCTGTTAGTGTCGATGCTTCTCCTCTTAATAATCAGACTAAACTGATACTTACTCTAAAAGATGGTACGGGGATTTACCTAACTACAGAGAATAAGATTATCGGTATTTGGGAACCAAACGCAGATATTAATGATGCTGACGGTAATGGGTGGATTGAAGGAACATATTATCGTTTTTGTATATATGATGTAGTGGTGGAAACATCAAATCTGCCAGTACCTGGATATAAGAACCAGGAAATCTTTTATGGACCTAACCCACTGGTTAATGATACTGATAGGGATGGTGTACTTGATGGAGATGAGTATGACTGGAATCAGGATACAGACTCTGATGGCGTTATCAATGTTCTGGATAGGGATTCTGATAATGATGGTTTAACAGATGGGCAGGAGTATTTTGGTGGAAGCTGGTGGTCTGGCATGAATAATCAGGACAGTGATAGTTTGCCTAATATGGTTGACCCCGACTCAGACAATGACAATCTACCTGACTCATTGGAACTTATGCCTCTTTCAGACACAGATGGAAATGGTCTTCCAAACTTCATAGATCCTGATTCAGATGGTGATGGTCTCTGGGATGGCTTCCATGACACACACAATTATGATGTTTGTGACCCTGATGAGTTCGGCGAAGACGTAAACTGCAACGGGATTGTGGATGTTGGTGAAACAAGCCCGATTAGATGGGATTCTGATAATGATCAACTGAGTGATGGGCAGGAAATCTCCTCCGCTGTACTTTGGTATGAGGCAGAAAACAGTGTAGCAGGAACTACTGGTATCATAGTGAATGATGCTTTCGCGTCCAACAATATGAGTGCAACAAACAGCACAGGCGATAATCAGATATGCGGTACCACATCATCTGTTCCTGATGGAACATACGTGTATTATATTAGGGCAAGGCTGACACAAAATGTCACAAGTAGCGGTCTTAGGGTTCAGATTTGCACTCATGTTGCTACCGGCGGTGCGATTCCGGGTCCGATTACCAGTATTCTTGATAAAAATATCACAGTTTCAACAAACAGTTACAGATGGTATGTAACAGAAGCGTTTGAGAAAACTGGGGTAAGGATAACTTTATCTCTTACTGGAAATTATATTTATGTTGACAGAGTTATAATTGTGAGAAAGAACATTATAGAGGTTAACACGTTTTCAGATGGTTTAACAGAGAAAACATTAACATTTGATTCAGCAGGAAATCAAACAGTAAATATAACCATACCTATAACTGATGAGCCTGCGTATGTTACAGAGGCAAAAATGAATGTCACAGGAAATGTATATCTTGTGTACTGGTACAACCCCATTACACATACTTGGCATCCTATTCCATGTTTCCCCAAAAATACAAGTCTGGATGTGGGAAACGACACTTATATTGACTGGGAATACCCGGGTTTGCTAACTACAACAGAAACTATTGATTTTTCATATGCATTAAATCAATTTTTGTTATTATATACAAGCACGCCAACACCGGCCCCAATCATGCTTAGATTTCATTCTGACACAGTAGGAAAACTCAATGTTTCAAATATTAGTATCATACTCCAATCATATCTTACAGATCCAACCTGCTCAGATACTGACTTTGACGGTCTAAATGATGGTGATGAAATTGGGTCAGTGGAAACAGATAATCTTCCAAATACTTATCTCACAAATCCAATTAATCCTGATTGCGACAATGATTCTTTGCTTGATGGTCAGGAGATGAAAGGCTGGTACATCATGGTGGAACAGGGAGATGAAGAACACCTCACACATGTAACATCAAACCCGCTTATGGTTGATTCTGATGCTGATGGTTTGCTTGATTCTGAGGAAATATTTAATGCTGTTTACTGGGTTTCTGAAGCAGAAAACTAC